>CALZXH010000052.1 GCA_945830055.1 uncultured Prevotella sp. | reverse complement strand
GCGCCGATGGTACTGCAATGCAATGTGGGAGAGTAGGAGGCCGCCTTCTTTTTTTCAGAAGCGAAACCCGGAGCAACAGACTCCGGGTTTTTGCGTTTTATGTACCATGGAAACAGGTGTATCTTCCAATCGACTGATAAGACGTTGCTTCCAAAGGACTCATAAAATGCGTACTGCAAAGAATCTTGGAGACTTTTGAATCAAGGGGATGGAATCAGTCTTATTTTACTTTCTGGATTCCAGTTTCAAAAATATGCCATCCAATGGTGCTTCTACTTTGATGTTTTCCTTGCTTACAGGATGGATGAATTCTATTCTTCGGGAGAGGAGTGAGATGCTACCGTCGGGATTGCTGCGTCGGGCACCGTATTTCAGGTCGCCTTTAATGGGACAGCCCATCGCAGCCAGTTGGCAGCGTATCTGGTGATGTCTGCCGGTGAGCAGATTGATTTCGAGTAGGGTATATTTAATGCCGCGAGCCAGTACGCGGTAGTTGAGAATGGCTTTTTTAGAGTCGGGTTTTTCTGTGTTGTATGCGTAACTCTTGTTCTGTTTTTCATTGCGCACCATCCAGTGTGTCAGGGTGCCTTCTTCATGTAGAGGTGCTTGTTCCACTACAGCCCAGTAGGTTTTGTGTATCTCGCCTTTACGAAACATCTCGTTGAGTCGGCTCAGTGCTTTTGAAGTGCGTGCAAATACCACCAGTCCGCTAACAGGCCTGTCCAGTCGGTGTGTCACGCCCAGGAACACATTGCCTGGTTTTTGGTATTTCACGCGGATGTATTCCTTTACAAACTCAGAGAGCGGAGTATCGCCGGTCTTGTCTCCCTGCACGATTTCTCCGCTCTGTTTGTTTACTATAATGATATGGTTGTCTTCGTAAACGACTTGCATACATTACATGTTCATTCCACCATCGATCTGAATCACTTGTCCTGACACGTAGCTTGACATGTCAGAAGCGAGGAAGAGACATACGTTGGCAATATCTTCCACCTTTCCGCCGCGGCGCAGAGGAATCTTCTTCATCCAGTCGTTGCGCACCTCTTCGGGAAGTTGTGCGGTCATGGCAGTCTCGATGAATCCGGGAGCTACGGCATTGGCGCGTACGCCTTTGGGACCCAACTCCTGTGCGATAGACTTGGCGAGTCCGATCATACCAGCCTTGGAAGCAGAGTAGTTGCACTGTCCGGCATTGCCGTGTACACCCACTACGCTCGACATGTTGATGATAGAGCCGCCACGCTGGCGCAACATGATGGGAGCGCAGGCGTGAATAAAGTTAAATGCACTCTTAAGGTTCACGGAAAGTACCTGGTCCCACTGCTGTTCGCTCATGCGCAGCATCAGTCCGTCTTTGGTGATGCCTGCATTGTTTACCAATACGTCGATGCTTCCGAAATCTTCCTTGATTTTTGCCACTACAGCTTCAGTCTCTGCGAAGTCAGCAGCGTTGCCGGCGTATGCGTTGCATTTCACACCGATGGCTTCAATTTCCTTACGTGTGGCTTCCAGTCCGGCTGCCATATCGTCGTTCAATACCAGGTCAGTGAAAGCGATGTTGGCGCCTTCCTGAGCAAATCTGATGGCAACGGCCTTGCCGATACCACGTGCAGCACCAGTGATGAGTGCTGTCTTACCTGTCAGTAATCCCATTTTGTTGTTATTATAGGTTTGTTTGTTGTATGCCTGTTGTCTCTTGCGACTGTTAGGTCTTGTGGCAATGTTTGCCGTGTGCCAGCTGTGTGCCAGAGTGAAATACAAGTTGTCTGGCCGAAAGCTTCTGCAAAGGTACTACAGTTTTTTTGAATATCCAAGAAACGAGTGGATTGTGTGGCAATAGTGTCAGCGCAGTATGTTTTTTCCCAAGGCTCCATATACCACTTTTGCCACCAATGGTTTGCTGGTTTCTTCGGTCATGCCATGCCCCAGTCGTCCGTAGATATAGGGCACTTCCAGTCCTTTGATGCAGTAGTGGGTGATATCTGCCACCAAGTCTATGTTGTCGATGTCGAACTCTCCGTCGGCCTTTCCGTCGGCATACACTTTTCGGAAGAGTTCTATCTCGTCTTCATCGAAGTTCTTGCGCATCTTTTCTACAAGCCAGATGTTTCTGAAAAACTCAGCCCTAAGGTTTCCGTTTCGCACCACCGTTTCCTTGATCATGTTAAGGTGGGTGTATATCAGTTCTATGATTTTCTCTTGCGGGCGTATTTTCTTGGAAGCCACCTCGTCGAGCATGTCAGAAAGGCGTTCCAATTCCGACTCAATCACGGCGTTATACACCTCCTCCTTGCTTTTGAAATATGTATAAAGGGTGCGCCTGCCTTTTCCAGAGGCTATGGCTATGTCGTTCATAGTGGTGCGCTCCATGCCGTTTTTGGCAAAGAGTTGTCGGGCTACATCCACCAGTTTTTGTCTTGTCTTTGATATTGACATGTTTTGTCCTCCTTTGTCTTTAACTGTGCAATTCTGTAGCTTATGGTTACTCTGCTTCTTTATTCTATGATATTGCACATTAAGTTAGGTGTGTGCAAAATTAGAAAAAGTATTTGAGAAATGCAAACAAAGGTATTCTAAAAAGTGCAAAGAGTTATGTATTTCTGATCAAAGTGCCCCCAAATACAGAGGTTCTGCAAAAAACTTCTATAAATATTTGTATGTTCCGGATAAATGTATTACCTTTGCAGTCGCAAATAAGAAATATCGCGGAGTGGAGCAGTTGGTAGCTCGCCAGGCTCATAACCTGGAGGTCACACGTTCGAGTCGTGTCTCCGCAACCATGATTGGACAACAAACTGAATAACAGCGAGTTGTCCATTTTTTTATTTTTAAAGTCGGACGAAAACGGTCTTGCGAGAATCACTTGTAATACGAAAAAGGCTGAGACTCAAATGTCCCAGCCTTGATAAACTTATCATATCTTGTATATTGCTTCGCAGTTCTGTTAATAGGAGGTCTAATTATCTCAGAACTGTTCCAGTATTCTGATGCGCTCTTTCGTGTCAGGATGGGTGCTGAAGAGCGAGGCAGTGAAATTCATCATGCCTTGCGACAGGGCTTGCGGATGGATGATGTAGAGCTGTGCGATATCTTCGCGCTCCACCTGTCCCAGTCCCGGATCGGCTGAGATCTTGCGTAGTGCCGATGCCAGTGCTAAGGGATTGCCGCAGAGTTCAGCCCCTCCGGCATCAGCCATGAACTCCCTTTTGCGCGAGATGGCAAAGCGGGTGAGCATGGTGAAGAAATAAGCCACGGCACTGCATACCAGTCCTACCAGCAGTATCACAATCATCGATACTCCGTTGCCCTTGTTGTCCTCGTCGCTGCTGCGTCGGGAACCGCCGCCAAACCACATGGCATGATACATCATCTGTATCACCATGTTCATGATGGTGGAGATGATGCCCACAAAGATGATGCTGGTGATGAGCAGTCGGGTGTCGCGGTTGCGTATATGGGTGAGCTCGTGGGCAATCACTCCCGCCAGTTCCTCATCGTTGAGCAGGTTGAGCAATCCCGTGGTCACCGTTACGGTGTAGGTAGATTTGTTGATGCCGCTGGCAAAGGCGTTGAGTTGCGGGTCATCGATAACATTGATTTTGGGCATGTCCATTCCGCAGGTCATGCACAGGTTCTCCACGATGTTATACACCCTTGGATTCTCTTTTCTGCTGAGCGAGCGTGCTCCTGTGGCAGCCTTGATCATGGCCGTATTGCCGAAATAGGCAATCACAAACCATACAGCCACTCCTCCCAGTACCCATGGCAGGCAGGAAAGGAAGTAGTAGTTTACCACATCAGCATTCAGCTCGTTCACCGTATATCCTGTGGTGGGGTCCACATAGCCGTTGCTCAGGTAGTTCACCAAGGCAAGAAACACCCAGATAGTGCCCAGTATAATCAGCGGAAACAGCAGCAACAGCAACATGCTCATGCGGTTGTTCCGGCTGATCTGGGTCTGCATCCCTACATATTTCATGGCAGCATTTAGAAGTTTATCTCAGGAGCCTTTTCCAGTGCAGCCCTGTCGTTTTGTGGAATCTCAAACATCGGTTCCTTATTGAATCCGAACATGCCTGCCAGGATGTTTGACGGGAACGTCTGCACGGCGTTGTTCAGTTCTCTGGTGGTAGAGTTAAAGAAGCGTCGTGAAGCCGCCAGCTTGTTCTCGATGTCCGAAATCTCCCCTTGCAGTTGCAGGAAGTTTTGGTTAGCTTTCAGGTCGGGATAACTCTCCAGTGATACCTTCAGTCCTGCCAGAGCGCTACTCAGCGTGTTCTCTGCCTGAATCTTGTCGTTGATGGTGGTGGCACCCATAGCAGCAGCCCTTGCATCGGTCACCCTCTGCAGTGTCTCCTTTTCGTGGGCGGCATAGCCCTTGACGGTAGCTACCAGCTGCGGTATCAGGTCGTGGCGCTGTTTTAGTTGTACGTCGATGTTGGCAAAGGCATTCTCGCGGTTGTTGCGCAGCTTCACCAAGTTGTTGTAGATGGACACGGCAATGGCAGCGATCACCACCAATACCAATAGTACGATAATTCCTGTTGACATGATTTTTTGATGTTGTTTGTTGTGAATAACTACATGATAATCTCTCCGATATATCTACAAAGGTAATGCCAAACGGGTTAAAATCATCATCCTTTAACATGTTTTACCGAATGAAAGGGTGAAAGAGAACATTTTTAAGGTCTGTGAGTAGGTATTCCGAGGAAAAATATGTTACTTTGCATACGGTAAGACAGTCTGAATACAATCCTGCTGTCAAGAAGTCACTATACGTCATTGCATGAAAAAGACTTTTATCATCATAGGCATTGTGCTGTTCAGTCCTGTGCTTCTGTTTCTGTTCCTCGCATTCCTGCTCTATCTGCCCCCTGTGCAGAATGCAGTGGTGCGGTTTGTGACGGAAAAAGTGTCGGAACCCACAGGGATGCAGGTCAGTGTAGGGCATGTGTCGCTGGCATTTCCCCTTGACCTCTGTGTAGAGGGGTTCCGTCTGCAGATGCCCGGTGACTCAGCTGTGGCGGTAGCTCCGCATGCTGTGGTGCCTGCCGACACCATTGCCGATGTGGAGCGGTTGCAGGTGAGCGTGCGCCTGCTGCCCTTGTTGCAGAGCAGGGTGGTGGTAGATGCCTTGGAGGTGAATGGTCTGAAACTCAACACAGCGCGGATGATAGAGAGTGCGGTAGTGCGTGGCACCGTAGAGCATGTACATGTCAAGGTGCCGCTGGCAGACCTCTCCACTGACTCCGTGAGGGTATCAATGGCAGTGATCGACGGTGCCCGCCTGCGGGTGGCACTGGCAGACAGCGTACCCCCCGATACCACTGCCTCTGAGGTGACCTGGCGCATAGCCATCGACAGCGCTGCCGTGACTCGCAGCGAGCTGCACCTCAGTATGCAGAGCGATACCATGCAGGTGAGTGTCCGCACCGGACATCTCGGTGCCGGTGGAGTGTATCTGGGACTGGCTGATGCCGACTACAGGGTGCGCAGGGTAGTGTGGCATGGCGGCAGTGTGGCCTATGACAATCCCTTTGCAGCTGCCGTGGAAGGTTTTGATGCCAACCATTTGTTGCTCTCTGACATCCATTTGGGCATTGATTCCATCCGCTATTGCGACCCCTTGATGTCAGTCCGCCTGCGATATGGCAGGATGAAGGAGAAGAGCGGACTGCAGATAGTACAGTGCTCCGCCCCAGTGGATATGGACTCGACGCTCCTCAATGTGCCCTCCATGGTCCTTCATACTCCGTTTTCTCATATTGAGGGTGCCGTAAGGATGGATCTGGACGTGCTCGACTCCCTCCATCCCGGCAATCTGTGCTTCCGTGTCCTTGCCTCGTTGGGCAGGCAAGATGTCCTGCTGTTCTGCAACGACTTGCCCTCCGCCTTCTGCCGTGCCTATCCCTATCAGCCTTTGCTGCTTCAGGCAGAGGCCAGCGGAAATATGAAACATCTGCTGGTACGTCAGGCGCAGGCAGAACTTCCCACTGCTTTCCGTACAAAGGTGAACGGCGAGTTTTTTTCGTTAGATGATACCGACCGCCTCAAGGCACATCTCGCTTTTGACGCTTCTACCGGGAATATGAACTTTGTCACAGCCTTGTTGCCGGCTGATATGGCCTCCGCCTACCATATCCCTTATGGCGTTACGCTGCGGGGTACTGCCGATGCCGACGGTCCGCTGTATAGTGCCCGATGCACCCTAACAGAAGGTAAGGGTAGGGTGCAGATGCAGGCCAAAGCCAATATCCGCACCATGGTCTATCAGGCGTCGGCAGATGTGCATCAGATCAACGTGCATCATTTCATGCCACAGGATTCAATCTATGCAGTCTCAGCCCATGCCACGGTGTATGGCAGGGGCACCGACATGCTGGCGCCAAGTACCCGGTTACGGGTGGAAGCCGGGATGGATGAGTGTGCCTACGGCTCCTGGCGTCTTGACAGTATGGCGCTCACCGCAGCGCTCGACAAGGGAGTGGGCAGGCTGCATCTCAACAGTTCCAACCAACTGCTGAAGGGCACTGTGGATATCCAGGCCCTGATGAGCAAGACAAAGTTGGCGGCTACACTTGGTGCCGACCTGTCTCATATGGATATGTATGCCTTGGGTATCAGCGAAAAGCCTCTTACGGCAGGCCTGTGTGCCCATGCCGACATGGCGAGCAATCTGAAATATGATCACAGTCTGCAAGCCACTCTCAACGACCTTACTATCCGCACGCAAGAGAAGGTGTACCGCCCCACCTCGTTGGAGATGGACGTGTTTACCACCGCAGATACTACCAGTGTGACCGTGAACAGCGGCGACTTCCTTTTCGACCTCGATGCCTCGGGCAATTACGATGAGCTGGCGGCACAGGGGCAGAACCTGCTCGATGCCGTACAGAACCATATCTCCCACCGTATCATCGACGAACCGCAGTTACGAGCCCTTTTGCCCGTGATGCGCCTCCGTCTTTACAGCGGAGAGGAGAACCCCCTTGCCAATTTCTTAAGACTCAACGAGGTGCATTTCAAGTCACTGCAGCTCAATCTCTATACCTCTCCCCTGAGTGGCATCAATGGCGATGGCTATATCCACTCTATGGTGGTAGATAGCGTGCGCATCGACACAGTGTCGTTCCTCGTAGAGCAGCGCGACAACCAGGTCAACTTCAGTGGCAAGGTGTGCAATAACCGGCGCAACCCGCAGTTTGTCTTTACCTCTCTTTTCGATGGCTACCTACTCGAGCGTGGTGCACAGCTCAATGCCCGCTATTATGATGCTAATGCCCAGTTGGGTGTCTTGTTGGGTGTGAAGGCCGAGATGGCCGACAGCGGACTGAATGTACACCTGTTGCCTTATCGTCCGGTGCTGGGCTATAAGGAGTTCCGGCTCAATGAAGACAACTACCTGTTCCTTGGCAATAATAGAAAACTGCATGCCAAGATAGACTTTGTTGCCGATGACGGCACAGGAATCAAGGTGTATTCCGAAGACAACGACAGTACCCTGTTGCAAGACCTCACCGTGAGCTTAAACCGGTTCGATCTCGAACAAATCACTTCGGTTATCCCCTATGCCCCGCGTCTCGGCGGACTGCTCAACGGAGATTTCCACGTGGTGCAGGACGAGCAGGAACGTATCTCCGTCATGAGCGACCTCAGCGTGGATCAGATGAGTTACGAGCACTGTGCCATGGGCGACTTGGGCAGCGAACTGGTGTACATGCAGCGTGGTGACAGTGCCCACTACGTGGAAGCCTCCCTCAGCCGCAACGGACTGGACGTGGGGCATCTTCTGGGCTCATACAAGGCAGAAGGAGAAGGGTATCTGGATGCCGTATTCAGCATGAACCGTCTGCCCCTGTCTATGGTCAACGGCTTCTTTCCCGACCAGATAGCAGGACTGGAGGGCTATGGCGAGGGAGAACTGAAGATAGTAGGTCCGCTGAGCAAGCCTGTAATTGATGGCGAGGTTTATCTCGATTCCTCCTATCTGGTGAGTGTGCCCTACGGTATGCGCCTGCGCTTCGACAACGACCCCGTGCGCATCTTAGGCAGCCGGTTGCTGTTCGAGAACTTCTCGGTGTATGCCTACAACGACTCGCCCCTCATCCTGCAGGGTGAGGTGAACTTCTCCAATCTTGACCGCATCCTGGTAGATTTGAAGATGAAAGCAGACAACTTCCAGATTGTCAATGCCAAGGAGCAGATGAACAGCATCGCCTACGGCAAGGCCTTTGTCAACTTCTACGGCAACATTGCGGGAGCGTTGGACAATATGCGGATGGACGGACAGCTCGATGTGCTGGGCAAGACCGATGTGGCATACATCCTGCGCGACTCGCCCATTACCACAGACAACCAGCTCGATGAACTGGTGAAGTTCCGCGACTTCTCCGACACTACGCAGACCAATGTTGCCAAGCCCGCCATCGGCGGCTTCGAGATGAATATGCGCCTCAATGTATCTACCGGAGCCCATATCATGGCTTACCTCAATGCCGACCACTCCAACTATATCGACCTGACGGGAGGCGGTATGCTGCAGGTAAGATACAGCAATGCCGAGAGCATCCGCATGAACGGCCGCTATACCCTGAGCAACGGCAAGATGAAGTATGCCCTTCCGGTGATTCCGCTCAAGACGTTTACCATACAGGACGGAAGCTATGTGGAGTTTACGGGCGACCCCTTCAATCCCCGTCTGAACATCACTGCTCAGGAAGAGACCAAAGCCACCGTGTCGGGAACCAATGGGGTGGGGCGTAGCGTCAAGTTTATCAGCGGTATCGTGATTACCAAGACCCTCAACGACATGGGACTGGAGTTTACCCTCGATGCACCCGAAGACCTGATGCTGCACAACGAATTGCAGGCCATGAGCACTGAGCAGCGGGGCAAACTGGCAGTTACCATGCTCACTACAGGCATGTATCTGGCTGACGGCAACACCGAGACCTTCTCGATGAACAATGCCCTCAGCTCGTTCCTGAACAGTGAGATTAACCAGATAACGGGCAATGCCCTGCGCACTGTAGACCTCTCTGTGGGCATGAGCAATACCACCGATGCCAGCGGACTCACCCACACCGACTATTCTTTCAAGTTTGCCAAGCGCTTCTGGAACAACCGGCTCAAGATCACCGTGGGTGGAAAGACCTCTACCGGTGCTGAGGTGCAGAACCAGAACAAGTCGTTCTTCGACAACGTGATGTTTGAATACCGCCTTGACGATACAGCCAACAAATACCTCTCGCTGTTCTACAACAACAATACCTACGACTGGCTCGACGGCTATACCCAGGAGTATGGTGCCGGATTTATCTGGAAGAAAACGTTGCAGAACTTCAATGACCTGTTTAAGAAAGACAAATGATGAAGCATTACAACGCCTGTCAACTCTTTTGGATGCTGTGTGCAGCGCTGCTGCTCACCGCCTGTTCAACCACCCGGAACGTACCCGAAGGTGACCGGCTGTTCATCGGGCTCAAGGAGGTGACCTACGACAACTACAAGAAAAACGATAACTTCATCACCACCCAGGAAGAGGTGGAGGCAGCCCTTGCCACGGCACCCAACGGCGCCCTCTTCGGCAGTTCCTATTACCGTACCCCCTTCCCTTACGGCCTGTGGATATGGAATGCCTTTTCCGAAAGCAACGGGGCTTTCAGCAAGTGGATGGTCAAGAGCTTTGGCAAGGAGCCCGTACTGATGAGCAGGGTCAATCCTGCCCTGCGTGCCTCTGTGGCACAGGCGGTGCTGCGCAACCATGGCTATCTGCATGGCAAGGTGGATTATGAGGAGGTGGCATGCAAGAACCCCAAAAAGGCGAAGATATCCTATCATGTGCATGTGGGTAATCTGTATGAGGTGGATACGCTTACCTACGAGAATTTCCCGTCCGGAGCACTCGGGCTCATCGACTCCACCCGTTCAGAGGCTATGGTGAAACGGGGCACTCCCCTCAGTGTGCCTCATCTCGACAGCGAGCGCAATAGGGTGGCATCGTTGTTCCGCAACAACGGCTATTATTTTTATCAGGCTGGCGACGCCTCCTACCTTGCCGATACCCTGCAGGAACAGGGTAAGGCACAGTTGCGCCTGCAATTGGCTGACGGCATTTCGCCTCGTGCCCTCCATCCCTGGTATATAGGCAACATCAGCATACGCATGCAGCGCTCCTTCAGCGAGGAGACCCCCCAACAGCGCAAGTTCCGCTTCTTTTCCCTGCAATATGGAGGCAAGAAACCGCCTCTGCGCGCCGGAGTCATTCTGCGCGACATGAAGTTGAGGCACGGCGAAAGATACAGCTATGACGACTATTATGAAACGTTGAACAACCTGGGTGCCAAGGGTCTTTTCAGTTCTCTGGATTTCAGCTTCACCCCTCGCGACACTACCGATGCCTGCGACACCTTGGATCTTCATCTGCATTGCATCATGGAGCGCCCCTACGACTTCTATGCCGAGGTGAATATGCGCAACCGCACTATCGGCAGGTTGGGTCCCGAGGCCAAGATGGGTGTCACCCGCCGCAATGCCTTCCGTGCCGGTGAAAAGATCGACGTGAACCTGCACGGCTCCTATGCCTGGGAGGTGAACCGAAGTACCTCGGGAGGCAACAACTACGAGTACGGTGCCGATCTCTCTGTGGAGTTTCCGCGCATCATAGCTCCCTTCTACAAGCAGCGCCGCCGCCCGCGTACATCGACAGGTACGGTACAGCGCCGCCGCTTCTTCTTTACGGGGAGCACACTGCTCAAGGCAAGTACCAATGTGATACAGCGCCCCAACTATTACAAGATGCATGTCGTGTCGGGTGAGCTCACTTACAGATGGCAGTCGTCTGCTACCTGTTTACACGAGTTCTCTCCTCTCACGGTGAAGTACCAGTTCCTGAATTCGCGACAGGCTGCCCTCGACTCCCTGATGGCAGACAACCTGTATCTTGTCGCCAGCATGGACGACTACTTCTTGCCCCAGATGCGCTACTCGTTCACCTACACCAGTCCCAAGACCTTCCTGCATCCCGTGAAGTTCAATGTCACGCTCACAGAGAGCGGCAATGTCACCTCTCTGGGTTTTATGGCGACTGGCAGTAAATGGGAAGAGACAGGCAAGAAACTGTTCAAGACCCCCTATGCGCAGTTTGTCAAGATAGAGACCGACTGGGTGAAGACCTGGACCTTGGACTCGCGCAGCAAACTGCTGGCGCATGCCGATGCCGGTGTGCTGATACCCTACGGCAACAGCAACTATGCTCCCTTTGCAGAGCAGTTCTATGTGGGCGGTGCCAACGACCTGCGTGCGTTCCCCTTGCGCGGTGTCGGTCCCGGCAGGTTCTTCCTTGGCAATGCCGACCGCCAGATGTCCTATTTGTTCCAGAACGGCAATGTCAAGTTGGGACTCAATCTGGAATACCGCCGCTGCCTGTTTGGCAGTCTTTATACCGCCCTGTTCCTGGATGCCGGCAATGTGTGGAACTACCATATCGACAACGGTGTTTTCAGCGAAGCCATGAAGTCGGGCGACTTCCATTTTGACAGTTTCTATCGACAGCTGGCGGTGGGCACCGGCATAGGTTTCCGTTACGACCTCGATTTCCTGGTATTGCGATTAGACTGGGGCGTCGGTCTGCATGTGCCTTATGAGACAGGCAAGAGCGGGTTCTACAATATCGACAGCTTCAAGGACAACCAGACCCTGCACTTTGCCATCGGTTACCCGTTCTGACTTTTTTAGCAGAATAAATGCGCTTGTTTCACAATAAATCACTATTTTTGCACCACACAAAGAAATAGACGATTTTCTAACCTACATAAATCAAAACGAAATGAAACCAACTTTGTTACTCCTTGCCGCCGGAATGGGAAGCCGTTATGGCGGACTGAAACAATTGGACGGTCTGGGCCCCAACGGCGAGACCATCATGGACTATTCCATCTACGACGCTATCAAGGCTGGCTTTGGCAAGATAGTGTTTGTTATCCGTAAGGATTTTGAGCAGGATTTCCGCGAGAAGATCCTCTCCAAATACGAGGGCCATATCCCTGCCGAACTCTGCTTCCAGAGTCTGGACGCTCTGCCCGAGGGCTTCAGCGTGCCGCAAGACAGGGTAAAGCCCTGGGGAACCAACCATGCAGTGCTCATGGCAAAAGACGTGATCAAGGAACCTTTCTGCGTCATCAACTGCGATGACTTCTACAACCGTGACGCCTTCATGGTGATTGGTAAGTTCCTCTCTTCCCTGCCTGATGGAGCTGCCAATACCTATGCTATGGTAGGCTTCCGTGTGGGCAATACCCTTTCCGAAAACGGTACCGTGGCACGTGGCATCTGCTCCACCGATGAGGCTGGGCATCTTACCACCGTGGTAGAGCGCACCGAAATCATGCGTGTGGACGGTCCCGTATGCTATAAGGACGAGCAGGGCGCCTGGGTGCCTGTAGAAGACAATACCCCGGTGTCGATGAACATGTGGGGCTTTACTCCCGACTACTTCGAGCACAGCGAGGCTTATTTCAAGGAGTTCCTTGCCGACCCGAAGAACATGGAGAACCTGAAGGCAGAGTTCTTTATCCCCTTGATGGTGAACAAGCTTATCAACGATGGCACCTCTACCGTAAAGGTGCTCGACACCACCAGCAAGTGGTTTGGAGTGACCTATGCCGCTGACCGTGAAGATACGGTGAAGCGCATACAGAAACTGATAGACGAGGGCGTTTATCCCTCAAGACTGTTTTAACGATAACTTGTATCGGGACCGCAGGACTGCCTTTTCTGTTCTGCAAGCATATCTTGGTGAAGAATCATCTGTCCTCCACCGTTGAAGGTGTCCTGCGGTCTCATTCCCTTTTGCCCCGATGATAACAGATATTCTGTCACCGCAAGAGTATGTGCAGTTGCAGGCATTGATAGAGCAGTCGATGCATGTGGTGGTGTGTGCCCATGTCAATCCTGATGGTGATGCCATCGGTTCTACGCTGGGGTGGGCATGTTATCTGCGCTCCCTGAACAAGGAGGTGACAGTGGTGGTGCCCAATCAGTTTCCCGACTTCCTGCGCTGTATGCCAGGGGTAGAGACCATTGTGCGCCACGACAAGCACCCCGAGAAGGTGCAGCAGTTGCTGCAACAGTGTGATCTGTTGTGCTGTCTTGACCTCAACGACCTGAAGCGTCTGGAGGACATGCAGCCGCTGGTGGAGCAATGTACCGCCCCCGTGGTGATGATAGACCATCACCCCTTTCCCGTGTTGCAGGCACAGTTGGCTGTTTCCCATCCCGAGATGAGCAGCACCTGCGAACTGGTGTTCCGTCTGGTCTGGCAGTTGGGTGGCTTTGGTTCACTCGACAAGCATTTTGCCATTCCCATCTATTGCGGCATGATGACCGACACGGGCGGGTTCACCTACAACAGCAATAACCCTAGCATCTTCTTCATCGTGGCACAATTGCTCACCAAGGGCATCGATAAAGACCGTCTCTATCGCCAGATATACCACACTTTCAGTGAGAACCGCCTGCGCCTGATGGGCTATGTGATGTATCAGAAACTGCAGGTGATAGAGCAGCAGCATGCCGCTTTCTTCACCATCACCAGACAGGAGCAGCGCCGTTTCCAGTTTGTCAAGGGCGATGCCGAGGGACTGGTCAACATGCCCTTGCAGATGAAGGGCATACGTCTGTCTATCTCGTTGCGTGAGGATACAGAGCGCGACAATGTGATATTGCTCAGCCTGCGCTCAGTGGATGACTTTCCGTGCAACAGGATGGCAGAGCAGTATTTCAATGGCGGCGGTCACCTCAATGCTGCCGGAGGCAGGCTCCAGTGCTCCATGCGCGATGCGGTGTTTCAGGTGATGCGGGCTATATCAGAATTTAAATACGAATCAAAATAAACATCATGAAAAAGCAGTTATCCCTATTCTTCTCCCTGTTGGTAATGGCATGCTCAATAGTGGCGTGCAGCGACGGTGAGACCTATGGTGACAAGAAGGAGAAAGAGCGCGATGCCATCGATGCCTTCCTCCGCGACTCCGCTTTTGCGGTGATAGACGAGACCACCTTTGCCAATCAGGGGCAGCAGACCTTTGTGGACAAGCGGCAGTTCGTGTATCTCGACCGCAAGGGCGTATATATGCAGATTGTACGTCCCGGCTGTGGCGACATTATTGCCGATGGCGAACAGTTGAACGTGCTGTGCAAGTATTCTGAATACAATATCCTCAGCCAGTCCTATCTCAGTTCCAACATCGCCAGCAACCGCTATTTCGACAAGATGCTGGTGTCGCGCACCGGAGCCACCTATACCGCCTCGTTCACATTTGGCGTCATGTACAGTACCTATGGCGCCTCGGTGCCTGCCGGCTGGTTGGCACCCCTGCCGTATATCAAGGTGGGTAGGCAGACTACTGAAGACGGAGAGATAGCGCGTGTGCGCCTTATCGTTCCCCATACCCAGGGCCATGCCAGTGCCTCGTCATCGGTATATCCTTGCTTTTACGATATCACCTATCAGCGTGAGCGATAGAAGATACCTTTCATGAAAAGAACCCTTATTTAAACACTTGTTATGACACTCATCAAGTCAATATCGGGTATCCGTGGCACCATAGGAGGAGTCACAGGAGATACTCTTAATCCATTGGATATAGTGAAATTCACCACCGCTTACGCCACCTTTGTGAGGCGCCACCGCCCGCAGGGCACCGGAGTAGTCGTGGTGGGGCGTGATGCACGTATCTCAGGCGAGATGGTGCGCAGTGTGGTTTGCGGCACCCTGATGGGCATGGGATTCCGTGTGGTGGATATTGGTCTTGCCTCTACCCCTACCACCGAACTGGCTGTCACTGCCGAGCAGGCCGACGGAGGCATCATCATCACCGCCAGTCACAATCCCATGCAGTGGAATGCGCTGAAGTTGCTCAACCATGAGGGCGAGTTTCTCAATGCGGCTGAGGGCGCCGAGGTGCTCTCTATTGCCGAGGCGGAGGATTTTGTGTATGCCGATGTGGAGCATCTCGGTGCCTACGAGCAGAAGAATACCTATGATGCCTACCATGTGGATAAGGTGATGAACCTGTCATTGGTTGATGCTGATGCCATCCGCAGCAGGGGCTTTCGTGTGTGTGTGGATACCATCAACAGTGTGGGAGCCTGCATCCTGCCCTTGCTCTTTGAGCGTCTGGGGGTGGAATATACCCTGCTCAACAGTGAGCCTGACGGACACTTTGCCCATAATCCGGAGCCTTTGCAGAAGAACCTGGGCGGTATTATGGAGCAGATGGCGTCAGGGGCGTATGACCTGGGTGTAGTGGTCGATCCCGATGTTGACCGACTGGCATTCATCAGTGAGGACGGCACCATGTTCGGTGAGGAATACACGTTGGTGAGTGTGGCGGAATATGTGCTGCAGCATACTCCCGGCAATACGGTAAGCAACCTCAGTTCTACGCGTGCCCTGCGTGATGTTACCGAGCGTCATGGCGGTATCTATACCGCTTCTGCTGTGGGCGAGGTGAATGTGACCACCATGATGAAGCAGGTGGGCGCAGTGATTGGCGGTGAGGGCAACGGTGGTGTCATCTATCCGGAGTGTCACTATGGCAGGGATGCCTTGGTGGGTATCGCCCTCTTCCTTACGGCTTTGGCGCACAAGGGATGCAAGGTGAGCCAGTGGCGCAAGGAGTTGCCAGAGTATTTCATTGCCAAGAACCGCATCGACCTCACTCCCGATACCGATATCGATGCCCTTCTGTGCAAGGTGAAGGAGCTCTATGCCAAGGAGAAGGTGAATGATATCGACGGCGTGAAGATTGACTTTGCCGACCGGTGGGTACATCTGCGCAAGTCGAATACCGAGCCCATCATCCGTGTATATAGCGAGGCACCCACTATGGCAGAGGCAGAAGCCCTGGGACAGGAACTGCTCGATGTGGCATACCGCTACGCAAAGTAATGACCCTGTCTTGCAAAAATCCCCTGAGGGAAGATAACAAACGAGAGGCATATCCCTGTTACCTGCGGATATGCCTCTCGTTCTAGTACGCTCGGCATCTCAGTCCGGATGCCTTGTCTATGTCATTGCCTTATACCGAAGGCGTTATAGGTGCAGCCGTTTTTGTCGATAAGAATCTTGCCTTGCCGCATATATTTCCTTACTTTCTCACTGTCAGATGTCTGTTTGGCATCAGTAATGCCCGTAGCACTGCTGTCGCTGCAATATACGGTA
>CALZXH010000051.1 GCA_945830055.1 uncultured Prevotella sp. | reverse complement strand
AGAATAAACTGAAACTCGACGTGATTGTGGTCGGTACCGGACTTGCCGGTGCATCGGCTGCAGCCTCATTGGGCGAGATGGGCTTCAATGTGCTCAACTTCTGTATTCAAGACTCTCCGCGCCGTGCGCACTCTATTGCTGCTCAGGGTGGTATCAATGCTGCCAAGAATTATCAGAACGACGGTGACTCTGTGTATCGTCTTTTCTATGATACCGTGAAGGGTGGCGACTATCGTGCCCGCGAAGCCAATGTGTACCGTTTGGCAGAGGTGTCAAACAATATCATCGACCAGTGTGTGGCACAGGGTGTACCCTTCGCACGTGAGTATGGCGGTATGCTTGCCAACCGTTCTTTCGGTGGTGCACAGGTGAGCCGTACCTTCTATGCCAAGGGACAGACCGGACAGCAGTTGTTGCTGGGAGCCTACTCTTCACTGAGTTGTCAGGTGAAGGCTGGCAAGGTGAAGCTCTATACCCGTTATGAGATGGAAGAGTTGGTGATTGTGGACGGCCGTGCCAGAGGTATCATTGCCAAGAACCTGGTGACAGGACAGTTGGAGCGCTTCAGTGCCAATGCTGTGGTAATAGCTACCGGTGGTTATGGCAATACCTACTTCCTCTCTACCAATGCGATGGGTTGCAACTGTTCTGCAGCCATGGCATGTTACCGCAAGGGTGCATATTTTGCCAACCCCTCTTACGTGCAGATTCACCCCACCTGTATTCCTGTACATGGTGACAAGCAGTCAAAGCTGACCCTGATGTCGGAGTCGCTGCGTAACGACGGCCGTATCTGGGTGCCCAAGAAACTGGAGGATGCCAAGAAACTGCAGGCAGGAGAAATCCAGGGATATGACATTCCCGAGGAAGACCGCGACTACTACTTGGAGCGCCGCTATCCCGCCTTCGGTAACCTGGTGCCTCGCGACGTGGCAAGCCGTGCCGCTAAGGAGCGCTGCGACCATGGCTATGGTGTGAACAATACCGGACTGGCTGTGTTCCTCGACTTCTCTGAGAGTATCAACCGTTTGGGTATCGACCAGATTATGCAGCGTTATGGCAACCTCTTTGAAATGTACGAGGAGATTACCGATGTATTCCCTGGTGATTTTGCCAAGGAAATCAATGGCGTGAAGTACTATAAGCCCATGATGATATTCCCTGCCATCCACTACACTATGGGTGGTATCTGGGTGGACTATGAACTGCAGACCACTATCCCCGGACTCTTTGCCATCGGCGAGTGCAACTTCTCTGACCACGGTGCCAACCGTCTGGGTGCATCGGCGCTGATGCAGGGTCTTGCTGACGGTTACTTCGTATTGCCCTACACCATCCAGAACTATCTGGCAGATCAGGACATCTGGCCCCGCCTTTCCACCGACCTGCCTGAGTTTGCAGAGGCTGAGAAGGCAGTTGCTGCCGAGACTGACCGTCTGATGAACATCAAGGGTAAGCGTTCCGTAGATTCCATCCACAAGGAGTTGGGTCACATCATGTGGGAACACGTGGGTATGGGACGTACCAAAGAAGGACTGGAAGAGGGACTCAAGATGCTGAAAGCTCTGCGTAAGGAGTTTGAGAGCAACCTGTTTATCCCTGGTACCAAGGACGGACTGAACATAGAACTCGACAAGGCTATCCACTTGCGCGACTTCATTACCATGGGCGAACTCATTGCCTACGATGCACTGCACCGTGAAGAGAGTTGCGGTGGACACTTCCGTGAAGAGCATCAGACAGAAGAGGGAGAGGCAAAACGTGATGATGCCAACTTCTTCTATGTGGGATGCTGGGAATACCAGGGCAGCGACGAGAAGGCACCTGTGCTTATCAAAGAGCCGCTGGAATATGAGGCTATCAAAGTTCAAACACGTAACTATAAGAATTAAAATACCATGGCAAAGAATATATCATTCACACTGAAATACTGGAAGCAGAATGGTCCGAAAGACAAGGGCCACTTTGACACACGAGAGATGAGCAATATTCCGGATGACACCTCATTCCTGGAAATGCTTGATATCCTCAATGAGGAGTTGATAAGTGAGGGCAAGGAACCCTTCGTGTTCGACCACGACTGCCGCGAAGGTATATGCGGCATGTGCTCACTCTATATCAACGGTCATCCTCACGGACCTGCCACAGGTGCCACCACCTGCCAGTTGTATATGCGCCGTTTCAATGATGGCGATGTGATTACTGTTGAGCCTTGGCGTTCGGCTGCCTTCCCTGTAATCAAGGACTGTATGGTTGACCGTTCGGCTTTTGACAAGATTATCCAGGCTGGTGGTTATACTACCGTACGTACCGGACAGGCACAGGATGCCAACGCCATCCTGATACCTAAGGAAGATGCTGATGAGGCCATGGATGCCGCTACCTGTATCGGTTGCGGATGCTGTGTTGCAGCGTGCAAGAATGGTTCGGCCATGCTCTTCGTATCATCCAAGGTGTCTCAGTTGGCACTGCTGCCCCAGGGCAGACCTGAGGCTGCCAAGCGAGCCAAGGCGATGGTGATGAAGATGGAGGAACTTGGCTTCGGTAACTGCACCAACACACGTGCGTGTGAGGCAGAGTGCCCCAAGAACGAATCTATCGCCAATATCGCCCGTCTGAACCGTGAGTTCATCAAGGCGAAATTGGCAGACTAAGAGGGTGTGTGACGGATGTCTGCCTCAGTAGTAGGGCAAACATATACACATTTAAGATATTAGGTAAAGTGGACAGAGAGCAACCTCTGTCCATTTTTATTTATAGGAATGGAGCTGTAGAGTGCTGATGCTGTCTTATGGGCATTCGTTTTGAAAGGCATTTGAAATATGTTAAATATTTCTAATAGAAGTGTTTCCTGATAACAAGTATTGTCAAAATTATGTACTTTTGCCCAAATCAATATATGTTTCATAGAAGATAACTGGATAATATAGTATCATTATGGTAGGGAAGAATTTGGTAAAATGGTTTATGGCCATCATGTTGTTAGTGGCTATATGCAGTTGTGGTGACAAGGAATTGTATGACAGGGATGCCTATCTGAATCAGGTGAAGCAGGCCTTTCCCGTGGCAGATATTGACCCCCAGCACGACTGGAGCAGTGTGGGAACCACTCAACTCTCTGTTCGCCTTTGCATGAGCAAACAAGGTACCTATATGGTACATGTGTATTCAGCCATGCCGCAGAGTAACCAATCCACAGAACTTCTTGCATCTGCTGAGGTGGTGAATGGGGACGTTTTCTCCACTACTATCAACTACCGCTACACCTCGACCATGTTGTATATAGCAGTGGAGGATGAGCGAGGCTTCATGGCTGTCTATCCCCGTGAAATAACCGGTCAGAATACCGAAACACAGGTGGGTGATGCCGTGGAAGAAGGCAGCCATGCCCAACAGGCTCCCAGTATGATCGCCGCAACGCGCGTGTTTCCTGAATTTCCTGCAGCAAGTGAATATGTTACTGCTGTTCCCGCCGATGCCAAACCTATTGACCAGTATTACAACTACTACAATAATGGGATTTCAGATTATTATGTCGATGCCAATTCCACACAGTTCAATCCTTGGAATGGCAATGTAAAGGTGTATTTCAAGCCCGGTACCTATACCATCAACTATAACTTGTCGATTCCTGCCAACACACAACTGTATTTCCTGCCTGGTGCCAAAGTGACAATCAATCAGGAGTTGTGGTGCACTGCCGCCAACACAGCCATATATATTGCAGAAGGTGCTGAGGTTGTTTTCGGCCAAAAGTGGGCGCTCGGAATCGGAATCTATAACAGAGGAATTCTCAATACAAAAGACTTTGAATTGAACACCATCGGCCTTTGTACCAATGAGGGCACCATTACAGTGGACGGGAAATTCTACCTTGCCAACCAGGCTTCCTGCTTTGTTAATGGAGGCTCCTTTACTGCCAGCTCTTTGGAATTGGCAAGCGGTTCTGCCATGCACAATCTTGGGTCTGTGAAAGTGGCTGGACAGAGTGACCTTTCTGGTTATATGACTACTTGGGTGAACGATGGAACCTATGAGACCGGCTCTCTATACTGTCAGGCGGGTTCTGACCAGATTATCAACAACTGCCGGCTGAAGGTGAACGGACTCTTCAAACTGTGGAATGGAAGTTCTTCTAACTTTGGCTTCCGTCAGGATGCGAATGCTTCTACGGAGATGGAAGAGTTCTTTCTCAATACCTCTCGGGTGTTCCTTGGCGGCAACTCACTGTTCAAGGTGAACAAAACCGCCACCATGGACTGTGCCAATCCGGGATATGGAATCTATGGTCCAACGACCAACAATTCTTCCCCCGCAGTGTTCCAGGCTAAGGAGGTTGTCATCGGTCCCTCCTCATCGGAGAATCAGGTGACTTATGGCGGTAATCTTTGGGTGGCTTCCGACAGTCATTTCGCTCAGTTGAAGCCAGACGGAAGAACCACCTATAACGTGGTGAGCGATCAGGTGCGCTTTGCCATTGGTGCCAATGATGCCGATATTTCCATTCCTGCTTCAGAGTGTTCGCCAGGTTACAAGCAGGGCGATACCCCTGTGGTACCTCCCGTCAATGACGGCATGACCATGATATACTGTTATGAAGACAACTTCCCCGTTCCTGGTGACTATGATTTCAACGACGTGGTGATGGGACTGAAGATGGAGAAGTGTCCCCGTCGTAGTGGTGCATCTCGCGACACCCTGGTACTTAAAGTGGAGGTAAAGGCGGTGGGAGCCACCAAATCCATCGGTGCGGCACTCCGTATGAATAATGTCAAGGCACAGCACGTGAGCGGAGATTTCAAGTTGTCTTCCGAAGCTGATAAAAAGATGTTCAATTTCTATGACGTTGAAATATATAATAGAACCATCAAACCAAATCCGGAGGGCTCTAAGAAATATCTCACAGCCATCAACAGTCAAGACATGGTAATCCCTCTCTTCAACGATGCCCATTATGCCATTTCCGGTGGTCTTAAGGAGGATGGTGATGTCAAGCGCAGATTCTACAACACTGTGGCAGATAGAAGCAATGCAAAGGGTGAAGTCATAGAGGCTGGCATGATTCCCGAGAATGAGTACAAGATTCTCTTCAAAGATGCAGATGCCTTTAACCGTTTCACTATCAATGATGTGGATCTCTTTATCATCGAGGAGTTCAACGGAGCTTTCTTTGAGGTGCACACCTATCAGTACAAGCAGGAAGAGGTGGTGCATAACTGGCGCAACGGTAGCGACGCTTATATGGACAACTATCCTTGGGGACTGGCTGTGCCCTCTGCTTCGTTCCGTTATCCCATTGAATGGACACCTATAGGCTCTTGTCTTACCAGCAATGTTTTTGGAGGTGCTTACCAAACGACAGGGCATTCTTTCATAGAATGGGCACGCGATCATACCAGAGCCATCGACTGGTACAACTATCCTACCAATAACCTTGTATATTGATTGGCAAACGGAAGAATCAGAATAGACTTGTATAGAGAACCATGAGTAAGTTTTTAAATACCCATGTTGTTACGATAGCCGCATTGGCTTGCGTGGCATTGACAGGATGTAGAGACAGAGATGTGTATCAGGGCGACCGCACAGAGTTGGAATACGAGGCGGCCTGGGTCACCAAGTTTGGCAATGTGGATCCGCAGCAGAACTGGAATCTTGCCACACAGGTGAATGCTGTAGTGAAGGTGAGTCCGATAACCGCCGGTTCCAAAGTGTGTGTGTATGACGCCAATCCCTATACCGATGATGCCCGGTTGCTGGCAGAGAAACAGCTCTTTGCAGAGGGCGTGACCTTAGGTATAGACATGCTGAAAGGCTCTTCACAGGTATATGCCTGCGTGTTGTCGCCGGAAGGCAAGGTTCAGGTGCGTGGTTTCTACGATGTGGAGAACGGCACGGTAGAGATTACCAACAGTCCTGTGCCCCAGCGCAAGGCAGCAAGGATGGCACATGCAGAGGAGGGTTGCGGAGTGACTTTCGGAACCACCTATGATTTGGGAGCTTACAGAACGGTTTATCATCCAGCTGAGACAAGCAGGGAGTGGGACGGCAAGACCTATTACATGAACGGAAGATATTACCGCTATGCAGACGGACATTACTACAAGAATACCGATGGCAATCCTGATGGCAATTATATCTTGATTCCTGACGAGTGGGAAGGGAATTGGACTGAGTTTCCCGATCAGTGGGCAATCAACGGATCATGGGGCAGTCCTTTCCAGGAGGGTTTCAAGTACTATAAGGAAACCACTGTTCCGGCATGGACCGAAGAGTTTTCCTACGGCAGTGTCACCGAGTTGGAGAATGTATCGCGTACCGCAGGCATGAGTTGGAAGCAGGGTGTGGGTTATGGCATGTTCGGTCCCGGCAAATTCTTTGCAGAGTATGTCAAATACTTTGACGAGTCCAAAACCAATCTGGAGGGATATGACCTGGCAACGATAGAGAAGGGAGCAGTCATCACCACGGCCGAGGCTGGTCCGCTGAGCCTCTCCATGATATATGGTGCCACACAGATATCCGATGCCTTTGGCTACTTCTACTATGAAGACGGTCAGAATCCTGACGATGCGCCCCGCTATATCCTTATCAAGAATGCACGTCCGCAAGACAATATCTACACAGGAACATGGGGACAGGGTGCCGTGGGCAACATGCAGCTGGCCGAATGGAGTGGTTATGAATATGCCTTGGCACACAAGGATGACACTCCGTATGAGTATGAAATCATCAACAACAATACTCCCATGAGCCGTTATCTGGCCGAATTCAACAAACTCTATGTGGGTACACGATACAAGGTGCCCTATTTCGGCAGAGACTATCAGCAGGCAGATGCCACCTATACCTTCCCCGCAGGGGTGCATATCGAGTTCTTCATCATCAATAACAATGACCCGGCACAACCCAACTATAAACAGAATTTGGGCAACTTCAACTATGGTACTCCCGATGAGAATCTAAAGATAGAGCATTATAGGGCACGTACCGACTATGCGCCGGATTACGGTGCGGTGAAAGCAACCACATGGATGTATGAAGGCACGCAGTATATCGGATTTGAGGATGGCGGAGGCGATGAAGACCTCAACGATGTGGTACTGGCAGTAGAGGGCAAGATAAAGAATACCCCAGATACGGATGTGCCTCCCGTGGAGCCAGCTGCAGAAGCACAGGCGTGGACAGTGGCTTGTGAAGACCTCGGTTCCACCGATGACTATGACTTTAACGATGTGGTGTTCCAGGTGAAGCATGCCTCAGGAACCACCACTGCTACTGTGGTGCCTTTGGCGGCTGGAGGAGTGTATTCTGCCAACATACTGTATAATTCCAACGATTTGGGAGAAATACACGGATTGATAGATCCTAATGCTGGTTCCTCTACCATGCTCAATACTACCACCTATACACCGGCTGCGAAGACAGTGACCGTTACCGTGCCCGAGGATTTTTCTATGGCAAACGGTATGGGCGGCTTCAACATACGGGTGCAGGGCAGAGGCACTACGGTGACCATCTCGGGTCCCGCTACAGGTACTGTGCCCCAGATAATCTGCGTGCCAGGCAACTGGCTGTGGCCTTTGGAGCGGCAGCCCATAGAGCAGGCATATCCCGACTTCAGCAAATGGAGCCAGAACGCGCAGAACTACGAATGGTACAAGAATGTGAACAGCGACAAGGTGGTGTCTGGTGTGACATTCTGAATGTTTGAGTACGCCTCGTACTGAACTGTAACAAGAATAATTAGCCGGTGGAGCAGGAGTCCGCCGGCTTTTTTGTCCCACTTCCCAAAAAACCTCCTCTTCATTTCATAAAAAAAGAAAATAAATGGGCCATTTTGCAGCCATTCCATTGATTTTAAGTATCTTTGTGCGATTTTTATTTTTTAACCACGGTGTGCGTCAAGAGAACACACCGCTTATAGATGTTTTAACAAGATGAACGTAATTACAAAGACCCTTCAATTGGCTGATGGAAGAACCATCACCATTGAAACCGGGAAGGTGGCAAAGCAGACCGACGGAAGCGTGATGCTCCGCATGGGAAACACCGTGCTTTTGGCTACTGTTTGTGCCGCAAAAGATGCAGTTCCCGGAACCGATTTCATGCCTTTGCAGGTAGATTACAGAGAGCAGTATTCAGCTGCCGGACGTTTCCCCGGCGGATTTACCAAGCGCGAAGGCAAAGCCAGCGACAACGAGATCCTTACCTCACGATTGGTGGACCGTGTGCTTCGCCCCCTGTTTCCCTCCAACTATCATGCAGAAGTGTTTGTAAATGTGATGTTGCTCTCTGCCGATGGTGTGGACCAGCCCGACGCCCTTGCCGGATTTGCTGCATCTGCAGCTCTGGCGTGTTCAGATATCCCCTTTGAGTGCCCCATCAGCGAGGTTCGTGTGGCACGTGTCAATGGAGAGTATGTCATCAACCCCACATTCCAGCAAATGGCTGATGCCGATATGGACATCATGGTGGGTGCCTCTGCCGAGAATATCATGATGGTGGAAGGCGAGATGAAAGAAGTGAGCGAGCAGGATATGATTGGAGCCCTCAAGGCTGCCATGGACGCCATCAAACCCATGTGCTTGTTGCAGACAGAACTCAGCAAGGAACTGGGCAAGGATGTGAAGCGCGAATACGACCATGAGGTTAACGATGAGGATCTGCGTGCACAGATGAACAAAGAACTTTACCAACCTGCCTATGACATAACCAAGCAGGCATTGGACAAGCAGGCACGTCAAGACGCCTTTGACAAGATTCTCGCTGACTTCAAGGAGGCTTATCTTGCAGCACATTCTGACCTGACTGAGGACGAGCAGGAGGAAAAGGTGGCTATGATGGAGCGCTACTATCACGATGTGATGCGTGATGCCATGCGCCGCTGCATCCTTGACGAGGGTATCCGCCTCGACGGCCGCAAAACCAATGAGATACGCCCCATCTGGTGTGAGGTATCTCCCCTGCCCATGCCTCATGGAAGCGCCATTTTTACACGTGGTGAGACACAGAGTCTCTCTACCTGTACACTGGGTACCAAACTGGACGAAAAGATGGTGGACGATGTGTTGGAGAAGAGTTACATGCGCTTCTTGCTGCACTACAATTTCCCCCCGTTCTGTACAGGTGAGGCAAAGGCACAGCGTGGAGTCGGACGCCGTGAGATAGGTCACGGTCATTTGGCTTGGCGCGGACTGAAGGGTCAGATACCCGAAGACTTCCCTTATACCGTGCGTCTGGTGTCTCAGATTCTCGAGAGCAACGGTTCTTCATCTATGGCTACCGTATGTGCCGGTACTCTGGCTCTGATGGATGCAGGTGTACCTATGAAGAAGCCTGTGAGCGGTATCGCTATGGGTCTTATCAAGAACCCCGGAGAAGACAAGTATGCTGTATTGAGCGATATCTTGGGAGATGAGGACCACCTGGGTGATATGGACTTCAAGACCACCGGTACCAAGGACGGACTCACTGCCACACAGATGGATATCAAGTGCGACGGTCTGAGTTTTGAAATACTCGAAAAGGCGTTGATGCAGGCCAAAGAGGGAAGAGAGCACATCCTCTCCAAACTGACTGACACTATTGCAGAACCGCGTCCTGAACTGAAGCCCCATGTGCCACGCATCGTACAGATTGAAATACCCAAGGAGTTCATCGGTGCTGTGATCGGTCCTGGTGGCAAGATTATCCAGCAGATGCAGGAAGACACCGGCGCTACCATTGTGATAGATGAAGTGGATGGTGTAGGTAAGGTACAGGTGAGCGGACCTAACAAGGAATGCATCGAGGCTGCACTTGCCAAGATTCGTGCCATCGTGGCCATCCCCGAGGTAGGAGAAGTTTACGACGGTGTGGTGCGTTCTATCCAGGCATACGGTTGCTTTGTTGAGTTTATGCCCGGTAAGGACGGCTTGTTGCATATTTCCGAGATTGACTGGAAACGACTGGAAACAGTGGAAGAGGCAGGCATCAAGGAGGGTGACAAGATAAAGGTGAAACTGATGGAGATAGATCCTAAGACCGGTAAGTTCAAGCTCTCTCACAGAGTACTCATCGAAAAGCCAGCCGACTATGTAGAACGCCCTGCAAGAAGAGAGCGTCCAGAACGTGGCGAGCGTGGTGATCGTCGTCCTCGTGGTGATCGTGGTGATCGTCGTCCACGTGGAGAGCGTGGCGAGCGCCATCAGCATCAGGAGAGAAACGAACAGGAGAATCCGTTGGCTGAAAACCATGAACCAAAGGATTTCAATGATTCTCTGGATCATCTGGACTTCTAATGAATTGCAATCACTTGTAAAATAACCTACAGCCACCTTTGTATCTTCAAGGGTGGCTGTTTTTCAATAGCATGGAAATACTGTTGCACTATGTGTGGAAACACAAACTCTTTCCACTGAAACCACTGCAAACCACCGACGGACAGGTATTGGAGGTGATAGATCCCGGTCTGCACAATACCGACAGCGGTCCTGATTTCTTCAATGCCAAGGTGAAGATCGGCGGTACGCTGTGGGTGGGAAATGTGGAGATTCATGACCATGCTTCCGACTGGTATGCACATCACCACGACACAGATTTGGCTTACAGCAATGTGATACTGCACGTGGCGCAGGTGATGGATGCTGAAGTGTGTCGCTGCGATGGCACTCCTATTGCGCAGTTGCAACTCGACGTTCCGACAAGTGTGATGGATAATTACAATGAGTTGCTGGCAGCAGACAAGTATCCGCCATGTCACCGACTGATAGCCAGACTCAGTCCGCTACTGATGCACTCCTGGTTGACTTCCCTGCAGATGGAACGGCTGGAGCAAAAAACGCTTGCCATCGATGCGATAGCCCGTCGGCACCAAGGCGACTGGGAACAGGCGTTCTTTGTTACCATGGCACGAAACTATGGCTTCGGTATCAATGGCGATGCTTTTGAGCAGTGGGCAGAGAGTTTCTCACTGTCAGTAGCGGGAAAACACCGTGAGAATGAGTTCCAGATTGAGGCGCTGTTCATGGGGCAGGCAGGTCTTCTTGATGAGGCTTCATTGCCTGTTGCCGTCAGACAGGAGGCTCTGGCAGATGCCCATTATCAGCGACTGGCTGCAGAGTACCGTTTCCTGCAGCACAAGTACGCACTGCAGCCCATACCACATCATCTTTGGCGCTTTCTGAGACTCAGGCCGCAGAACTTTCCGCACATACGCATCTCTCAGCTGGTGCGCCTGTATTGCAGCAACGGTATCAACCTAAGCACACTGGTAGATTGTCAAACCATAGAGGCTATCAATGAGTGTATGCACACCCAGGTCACCGATTACTGGACCACTCACTATGCCTTTGGACAGCCTTCGGCAAGGTCTGACAAGCATTTGTCGCCAGCTTCATTGCGACTGTTGGTCATCAACACTGCCGTCCCCGTGCTTTTTGCCTATGGCAGGCATCTGATGGATGAGAAGATGTGCGAGCGTGCCGTTGCCATGCTGGAACAGGTCAAGGCTGAAGACAACCATATCGTGCGTATGTGGCAGGAGTGCGGACTCAAGGTGGAAGATGCAGCGCAGAGTCAGGCCTTGATACAGTTAAAGCGCCGCTACTGCGACCGCAAAGACTGTCTGAGGTGTCGTATTGGCTATGAATATCTGAAGAACAATTCCAAACAATAATTCTTAACTCAAAAATGCAGTATATCTTCGAAACAAGAATGATGGTTCGCGACTATGAGTGCGACATCGAGGGAATAGTGAACAATGCCAACTACCTGCACTATGCAGAGCATACTCGCCACCTGTTTCTGAAAGAACGGGGACTGAGCTTTGCCGAGATGCACCGCAAGGGGGTAGATGCCGTGGTGGCACGGATGACACTACAATACAAGACCCCGTTGCAGTGTGACGACGAGTTCATCTCCAAACTGAATATCAAGAAAGAGGGCATTAAATATGTGTTCTATCAAGATATCTTCAGAGCTTCTGACAGCAAGGTATGCTTCAAGGGAGTGATAGAACTGGTGTGCCTGATAAACGGAAAACTGGGTAATTCGGATGAGTATGACAGGGCATTACTGGGATGAGGAAACACTTTATGCACTGGCACTGACTCGTCTCAGCGGTTTTAACACACAGATAGCGCTGCAATTGTACAAGATGATGGGTAGTGCTACTCAGTTGTATGAAAACAGAAATCATATCGACGAGGTGGTTCCGCAGTGTTCTCCCCGCTTGAAGAAGGCATTGCAGCAGTGGGACGATGCACTGAAGCGGAGTGAGGCTGAGTTGGAACTGATGCAGCAGAAAAACATACGTGTGCTGAAATACAACGACGAAGACTATCCTCAGCGGCTTGTTGAGTGCGATGATGCACCGGTGGTGCTTTACTATAAAGGCAGTCAGAATCTTAACGCTACGAGAATGGTGGCAGTGGTGGGAACACGCCATTGCACAGTTTATGGACAAGACCTTATTCGCAATTTTATTGCCGAACTGCAGCGCCTGTGCCCTACATGTGTGGTAGTGAGTGGACTGGCATACGGTGTGGATATCCATGCGCACAGGAATGCTTTGGATAATAACCTGCCTACCGTGGGCGTGTTGGCGCATGGTCTGGACCAACTCTATCCGCCAAGGCATATGGAAACGGCACAGAGGATGCTGGAACAAGGCGGACTGCTCACTGAATATATGACACAGACCAATGCAGATAAGGTGAACTTTGTGCGACGCAATCGCATTGTGGCAGGTATCACGGATGCCACCGTACTGGTAGAAAGCGCTGAAAAGGGTGGGGGACTGATTACCGCGCGCATCGCTGCCGATTACCATCGTGATGTATTCGCCTTTCCCGGTGCTGTAGGTGCTACCTATTCTGCAGGGTGCAACATGCTTATCCGAAACAATGAAGCGCAGCTCATCACATCGGCGCAGGACATGATGATGGCAATGAGATGGGACAGCGAAATGCAGTTGCAGCAGGCGAAAGCCGTGGGTATAGAGCGCAGCCTCTTCCCGCAACTCACACCGCAGGAGCAACAGTTGGTGGATGTGCTCGCAATTACAGACAACCTTTCCGCCAATATTCTATCAGTGAAGACAAATATATCCATACAGCAGGTCACCACCTTGCTGTTCCAACTGGAGATGAAGGGTGTGGTGAAAGCCTTGGCAGGAGGATCTTACCACCTGCTGAAGTAAGAGAAGAGCCATTGTTTACAACCATTTACTGACACATGAAAATAGGAACTATTGACTTAGGAGACAAACCCGTGATGCTGGCACCTATGGAGGATGTCACTGACATAGGCTTCAGAATGTTGTGCAAGCGTTTTGGGGCCTCCATGGTATATACCGAATTTGTAAGTGCAGAGGCATTGGTGCGTTCCATCCAATCTACTGTAAACAAACTGACCATCCGGGATGAAGAGCGCCCCGTGGGCATACAGATTTATGGAAGAGACGTGGAGGCTATGGTCGAGGCGGCACGCATCGTAGAGCAGGCTGCACCTGATGTGATTGACCTCAATTTTGGCTGTCCGGTAAAGAAGGTGGCAGGAAAGGGTGCCGGAGCAGGTATGTTGCAGAATATCCCTCTGATGCTTGAGATAACCCGTAAGGTGGTGCAGGCTGTAAAAATTCCTGTAACTGTGAAAACACGGTTAGGATGGAACGCCGATAACCTGGTGATAACAACCTTGGCAGAGCAACTGCAGGATTGTGGTATTGCCGCCCTCACCATCCATGGGCGCACCAGGGCGCAAATGTACACGGGCAATGCCGATTGGACCCTGATAAGGGAGGTGAAGCAGAATCCCCGCATCCACATCCCTATCATCGGTAACGGTGACATCACTACACCTCAGCAGGCATCCGATGCCTTCGCCTCTTATGGAGTGGATGGGGTGATGGTAGGGCGTGCTACCTTTGGGTGTCCATGGATTTTCCGTGATATCCAGGCTGTGCTACATCCTGAAAAGACATTGCCACCCCTCTCCTATAATGAAAAGATCAATCTGCTGATAGAACAGTTGAACATCAATGTGGAGCGCATCGACGAGTACAGGGGTATCCTGCACACCCGTCGCCACTTGGCTGCAACTCCAATCTTCAAAGGTATTCCTAACTTCCGCTCCACTCGCATTGCCATGCTTCGCGCCACCACAGTAGAAGAACTCACAGATATATTGAAAAGCCTGTATGTAAATGAAGAAGACATCATAGAATGATATATGAAAAAAAGAAGCTACCTTCACAGGCGGCTTCTTTAAAAACTCAGGAAAATGATAAATATAGATTAAAAATTTAGTTGTCGAGTACAAAGGTAAGTATTCTTTTTGAATTTGCAAGAACTCTGATTGCTTTTTAATCCGTATTTATACTATTTTAATCCATTTTAGTTGCCGTTTAGTCATATTTGACAAGATCTTATGAAATATAGACAAAATATCCGTAAATAGAGGGTGAATAAGGAATATTAACGTGAGTTCGACGATTTGTGCGCACTTTCAGTGCGTACAAATCATCAGCAAGCAGTCATGGCAAAACAAGTATGTACATTTGTCGGTCATCATATTGGCGTATGCCTTGCTCACCCTTTGTACGGTCCACTCTCTGGCGGCATTATGCCGGAAGAAGAGTCAGCAACATCCATCTACAGGCTTACTGCCTCCTGCCATGGCATTGCTTGCTGCAGGTATCTTCATAGGTGCTGTATAGGCTAACCAGTCATAGGGCACTACAGTTTTTCCACGGGCACCTGTATGATGGAAAGCCACTGTTCGGGGTCTTCCTGGTTCCAGATGCCATCAACATAGTTGCAACGTGGGCTGCCTGTGATCTTGTAGCCATGCTCCTCTATATACTGGAACAGTTGGGTGTATGACTCAAAGAAGCGGTCGTAGGGACCATAGTGCTTCATGCAGATGGCGGTAGGTATGGCAGGCAACCTTTTGAACTGGATGATGGCAGAGTCGGTGCCCATCTCCTCCACTTGTTCACAATATTCGATATCTACGTCTGTAGGCGAGTACTCCTTATTGTGCTCAATGGTGAAACAGTAGCCTGGAGGCGGGCATTTGCACCCCAGACGCTGCATTTCAGGGCCAATCTTGTTGCAGCACATATCTCCGATGGCTTCGTAATTAGGGATGACTTCACGATGACTTGCCACGATAATCTCGGGCAATGATTGAATAGAAAACTTTTCCATTGTTTTGATTTCTTTGAGGGAGTGTCTCCAGTTGAGCAGTTGTGCGCGTCGTGTCAGCAGACTGTGCAACTGCTGTTCCGTATCTTTTATTTTGGCAGTTAGTTGGCTGATGGTAGGCTGATAGGTGCCAGAGGCAAATAGCTCGCCAATCTCTTCCAACGTAAACCCCATACGCTGCAAGGCACGGATGGTGTTCAGTCTCTGCATCTGTTCCACTGCATAGTAGCGATAGCCGGTCCACTCGTCCACCTCGTCAGGCAGCAGCAGTCCTTTCTGTTCGTAGTGGTGCAGTGTCTTCACGGTCACCTGCATCAGTTGTGAGAACTCTCCGATTTTTAACTTTGTTTTTTCTCTCATAATCGCGATTGTTTGCTAAGCGTTTGCAAAGTTAGTGTCTTACCTAAGGGAAGAGTCAAGAGGAGCGACCTACTTTAACATTTAATTAACATTTTGAGTATTGAACGCAGGAATGAGTATGGGATATTGCAATCACCTGATTCCACTTTAAGAATAGTCAATAAATTTCGAAAGATACCTTGATTTCGTACATAATTGTTTCAGAACAAAAGTTTATTCACTATCTTTGCAGTCCATCTCTCATTAGGATTGGAAAGGACACACATCTATCTATTTCTGATAGTTCACAGCATTAGAAGATTAAATTAAAAAGATACATCTATGAATATAACAGTGTCAGATCAAACAATTGACGTGATAATACCTTGGGTTAATGACAATGATTCTGCTTGGCTGGCATTAAAAGATAAATACAAAGAGGTAAGTTCTGCTGATAAATCAAATTCGCGCTATAGGGATTGGGATAATCTCAAATATATTTTCCGTGGTATAGAGCAGTTTTGGCCGTGGATTAACAAAGTGTATCTTGTTACATGCGGACAAATACCCCAGTGGCTCAATTTGAACCATGAGAAATTGATTCATGTGAACCACAATGAATATATTCCAAAGGAGTATCTACCCACGTTCAACAGTCATACTATTGAACTCAATTTGCATAGGATAGAAAATCTTAGCGAGCGTTTTATCTATCTGAACGATGATTTTTTCCCTCTGCGTCCTATGAAGCCTACAGATTTTTTTCGGGACGGATTTCCCTGTGACTCAGCTTTACAACAGAATCTCTTGAGTATATATGTACCAGGAGATACAAATATCCTATACATTGATTTTACCAATTTAGGGTTGATAAATGCCCATTTCCGCAAGCCGAATGTGACACAGCGCCATTTTTCCAAATGGTATGGTCCGTATTTGGGACTACATGGTATGATACAGGCTCTGACCAAAGCCAACCAACATTTTTTCACAGGATTCTACATGCACCATTCTGCACAATCGTTCTTGAAGAGCACTTTTAAAACCGTTTGGGATAACTATCCGGAATATCTGCACAAGCATTGCCTGCACAAATTCAGACAGAACACGGATGTAAACCAATGGCTGATAAGATATTGGCAACTGGCGGAAAACAAGTTCTCTCCATACAGCATGAAACACCGGAAAATGTATTGCGTATCAAAGCAAAATGTGGATGAGATTATAGCGGTAATCAAGAATCAGCAATGTGACATCATCACTATCAATGACAGTCCCGGTCTGTCACACGACGACTTCTTACAAGTAAAACAACAAATAAATCAGGCATTGGACTCTCTGTTGCCTTACAAATCATCGTTTGAGATTTAACCCAAATCGGTCATTAGCGTTATGATGATAACATTTTGTATTTTTGAGCAGATTTCTTTTCGGTTTGAGGGAGCAATGGGGTTCCATTGT
>CALZXH010000050.1 GCA_945830055.1 uncultured Prevotella sp. | reverse complement strand
GCTTCAGTAGCTCAGTTGGTTAGAGCACCTGACTGTTAATCAGGGGGTCGTTGGTTCAAGCCCATCCTGAAGCGCAAAAGGCTAATTGTCTATTTATTAGATGGTTAGCCTTTTTTCTTTTCTTTTCAATGAAACGAATTTGTATCCAAATAGTATTATAATAACGTGAGTTCGACGAATTCACATGATTGTTTTGCCATGACTGCTTGCTGATGATTTGTGCTGACTGCTTGCTGATGATTTGTGCTGACTGTTTGCTGATGATTTGTGCTGACTGTTTGCTGATGATTTGTGCGCCCTGAAAGGGCAGCCTGCGCTTCAGCCCAGGGCAACGCCCTGGGTTTTATCGTGTGGAGCAAACTACGGGCTGTAAGCCCAAAAGCGTTCATACACAAGCACAGGATTAATGCTTTTGCCCTTTATTCGCAAAGCTCATCAGCAAGCAGTCAGCCCGCGTTGTTAGATAATTCATTTATATTGTATTAGGCTAACTTAGAATTCGTCGAACTCACGTTAAAATAATAGTTTATTCCCCTCAATTTAGAATAAAAACGGGACCCTGCTGGTGCAGAGTCCCGGAGGATGGTATTGTCTGTTTCGGACGTTTCCTTAGTCGATAATCAGGTTTTCGCCAGTCATGTCGGCAGGTTGCTCCAGTCCCATGATGTGCAGGATGGAGGGTGCCACGTCTGCCAGTCGCCCGTTCTTTACCTTTGCCGAGTTGTTGTCTGTGACATAGATGAAGGGTACGGGGTTGAGAGAGTGGGCGGTGTTGGGAGTGTCATCCTCGTTGATGGCGTTGTCTGCGTTGCCATGGTCGGCGATGATGATTGCTTCATAGTCGTTGGCTTTGGCAGCCTCGATTACATCGCGCACACAGTTATCTACGGCATGAACGGCCTTGGCGATGGCATTATATACACCAGTGTGTCCCACCATATCGCCGTTGGCGAAATTCACCACGATGAAGTCATACTGCTGTGTGCCGATAGCCTCCACCAGTTTGTCCTTCACCTCGTATGCGCTCATCTCGGGCTTCAGGTCGTAGGTGGCAACCTTGGGGGAGGGTACCAGAATGCGGTCCTCGCCTTCGAAGGGAGCTTCGCGTCCGCCATTGAAGAAGAAGGTTACGTGTGCATACTTCTCCGTCTCGGCGGTATGCAGCTGCTTCTTGCCCTGTGCGCTGAGGTATTCGCCCAGGGTGTTGCCCACATTCTCTTTGGGGAAGAGGATGTTCACTCCTTGGAACGATGCGTCATAGGGAGTCATGCAGTAGTATTGCAGGTTGGGAATGGTGTGCATACCTTCTTCGGGCATATCCTGCTGGGTGAGTACCTGTGTCAGTTCCTTGGCGCGGTCGTTGCGGAAGTTGATGAATATCACCACGTCGCCTTCCTCGATGTTGCCGTTCACCTGGGCATTGCTGATGGGCTTGATAAACTCGTCGGTCACTCCCTCGGCATAGCTTTCCTCCATAGCCTTCACCATGCAGTCGGCTTTCTTTCCCTTGCCTTCCACCAGCAGGTCGTAGGCCTCTTTCACACGGTTCCAACGCTTGTCGCGGTCCATGGCATAGAAGCGTCCTATGATGCTTGCGATATGGGCGTCATTCTGCTTGCACACTTCACCCAGTTGCTTGATGAATCCTACACCACTCTTGGGGTCTGTGTCTCTGCCGTCCATAAAGCAGTGTACGTAGGTCTGTGTCAGTCCGTATGCCTTGCCCATCTCTACCAGTTTGAACAGGTGGTCCAATGACGAGTGTACGCCACCGTTGGAGGTAAGACCCATGAGGTGCAGTTTCTTTCCGTTTTCCCTGGCGTATGTATAGGCGGCCTTCACCTGGGGATTGTCTTTGATGGAGCCGTCTTTGCAGGCACGGTTGATTTTCACCAGATCCTGATATACGATACGTCCGGCACCGATGTTCAGGTGTCCCACTTCCGAGTTGCCCATCTGTCCGTCGGGCAGACCTACATCCTCACCCGAAGCCTGCAGTTCTGAGTGAGCGCTTACAGCGGTCAGCAAATCCAAATAGGGGGTAGGTGTATTGTAGATAACGTCCCCTTTACCATGTTTTCCGATTCCCCATCCGTCGAGAATCATCAGTAATGCCTTTTTAGCCATAATAAACTTAGTATGATGAAATGTTGAAATTCTCCTTCTTTTCGCGCTGCAAAATTACGAAAAAATGTTCTGTTGCCGCACAAAACATGTTCTTTTTTCAAGCGAAGGAGTAGTGTTTTATATGGGCAGTCCAATGAAGTATCAATAATTCTGCTACAGAGGTCTGAATCGTCCTTTGTTATACCCAAACAAAATAGCTATCGGACTAGCTTGTCAAGTGCACCTTCCAAACAGAAAGAGCCACCCTCCCGTTTGGGACGATGGCTCTGTTTCCTGTACGCAGGAGTGTACTTACCTGTTGGTCTTGAACACTTGGTCTCCGACGCGTATGATGCAGGTGCCGGCAGTGTTGCCAACGGGCATCGTGGTTACATAGTTTTCGCCCGCTTTGCCTTGTACCATCATACTGCCGTCAGCGCCATATACCGTGATGCTTTCTCCGCTATGGGCTCCTCTTACGGTAAGGATGCCGTTGGCGATGGTCACTTTGATGCGGCTGTCGGTCTTCACACCGTCGATGCCTGTGGCTGCCGTTGCCACTGTCACGGCATCGCTCATCACTTCACCGGCAACGGTATATTCGGCACTTACCTTGTATTTCAGGTAGCTTCCGGTATATGCCTTGGTGTCGTAGTACTGTGTGACGGTGATGGTCTCTTCGTTCAGACGCTCATCGTTGCGGTAGATGTTGTAACCCTTCAGCACGTTCTTCACCGAAGTGGCGGTGGAACCCAGAGCCTGTGTCTTCAGCATGGGTGACATTTCTGCGGCACTTGCCTTCTTGGCGCTCATGGTCAGGGCAGGCGCAAAGGCGGGTGCAGCCTGCGCGGTGCTTTCCTCTTCAAGGTACGGACTCAAGCCCACCGAGATGTTCCAGTTGCCGTCGATACCCGTATCAGAGCTGCCCAGGGTGGTCCATGTACTGCCATCGGTAGAGTAGAGATCACCCAGTCCGCTCACAGCAGGACCGGCATCATAGCCAAGTGGTACCGTGTTCTCGTTGTGTTCTACATACACAGCCACCTTCAGGTCTTTCTGCACATTCAGCATGATGGGCTTGTTCAGGTGGATGGTGTTGAATGACAACTGATATACCTTGGGCACATACTGCTGGTAAACCAGTTCGTTGCCTTCATACACCAGTACATACAGTGCATCGGGCACTTGATTGATGAATACCTCCACATCCGTGATGGCAAGTTTGTCGTAGTTCTTCAGGTCGGTGCTCAGCCATCTTACGGCAGCAAAGAATCCGCCACCGCTGGGCATGCCTCCTGCATCGGCGCAGTTGCCGTCGTGCCAGCGCAGATAGATGGGCTCGTCGATGGCGGGCCGTTGCCACGACAGTTGTATGTGATCGTCCTTGTCCAGTGTTGCCTTCAGTCCTGTCACGGGCAGACTCTTGCAGTCGTAGTTCAGGTCAATCACCGCCTCGTCACTCAGTTCACTTTCCGCAGAGAGCATGGTGGTGAGTCTTACCCGGTAGGCATAGCGGTCGGGCATCAGGTTGCGGTCGGTATAGCTTGTCGCGGTAATCAGTTGGTCATTGATCTTCTTGCCGTTGCGATATACGTCATATCCATACACCTTCTGCGCCGGGGCTGTGGCATAGAGCCGCAGTGCGTCAATGAGCAAGGGCTGCGAGCCGGCTGCCTTACGCAGGGCGATGTACTGTGTACCCTCGGGCAGCAGACATTCTTTGTCGCTCCATGTCTCTGCAGTGGAGAGATAGGTGAGCGGGATGAAGTTTGCCAGATGATCATCGGTTTCGGAATAGAGCACTTGCAGTTGCGGTGCCGTCTCGCGTTCGTTCAGATTGCGCATAGCCATTTGCAGACAGCCCATTCCCGCTGCAGGGATAATGAGGGTGGCTTCATCTGCCTGTGCCGCTGTCATGGCATGGTTGCCATCGTAGGCCGTCGTGTCGGTCACCGTCCATTTGTCGTTGCTCCATCCTTCCACATTTACCGAAGAGCCCTGCTCCATGGCTTCAAAGTCTTGTGCGGTGGCAGCATCGTCGTAGCGGTAGGGATTGGCAAAGGAAATCTGCACGTTGTAGCCGGCACTCATCTGTTCCGCCTTTACGTCAGCGGGCTGGCGTGCCTCGTCGGGCTGCAGGATGGTTACCTCTGCAGGGGCTGACAGTGCCGATACCTCGTTGTCTATATATACCGTCTGCACCTGATAGGAATAGGTGCCCGGTGTCTGTATCAGTTCGTCATAATAGCGGTGTGTGAGCATTTCGCTGTTTGCCAAAGCTCCGTCACGGTAGATGTTGTAGCCCTTGACACCTGCCACACCGCTTGCCTCAAGGAACACAAAGCGCGACTTGCCCGACTTTCTCTGCAGAGCCAGTGCCAGGAGTTGTGTGCCGTTGCCGTTGTCGATGACAGAGGCTCCGCCAGCCACACTTCCTTCTATGTCGGTGAGCTCCAGGTATTCGTCCAGATCGATGGTGGCGGTGCGCTTGCCTGTGGTCAGGTCATATACTCCCAAGGTGTGTGCGTTGGCCTTTCCGCCCTGTTCAAAGGCATAGAGTGTATGGCCCACGCAGGCGGTACCCGATGCGCCCAGCAATGCCGGACCGTCAGCCAGTTTGCTGCCATCGGTAGCGATGATGATACTCGTTTCCCAGTCGCCCACTACAAAGCCGCCCTTGCCATTGTTCAAGGCAGGACTGTAGGTCAGGTGGCGTGCGTATTCCGAGATGTCGATAGTCTGTTCCACCTTGCGGGTATCCATGTTCACCAGCTTGATATTGTTGTCATTGTCGCTCACGTAGAACGCGGTGCCCGTCCATGCGATGTTGCGCACGGCATCCAGTCCGTCTATCTGGAAGCGCTCTATATAGCTGCCGTCCATACTGTATTTCAGGAAACCGCCAGTCTGGCTCAGGTCAGAGGTGTAGATATACTTTCCGTCAGAGCCGATGGCCATCTCAGATGCGGTGCCTTCAAAGGTGTTCACGTATTCGGGCAGTCCTTCCTTGACGGTAGCAGGCATGGTGTGAAGGTCGGTCTTCATGGCAGGAGCCTGCGTGGAGGGATAGTCCCAACGCAATGCCACGTTCCGGTTTACTGTCACCTGTGTCTCTATCTGCGGTGTGGCAGTGCGGGTACCGATATCCACAATTTCCACGTTTGCCGTGGTACTCTTGGCAGAGAGGCGGTTGTCGGCATAGACCGAAGCCACGCTGTAGGTGTGTGTGCCCGGCAGGTTCACCTCGTCGTCATAGGCGGTGGCGGTGACAGGGCTGTCATTCAGAGCCACCCCATTGCGATAGACGATATAGCCCACGGGTGCTGTCTCGGCATTGGCATCGGCACCATCAAGCAGCACGCTGATGTTGAAGTTGCCGTTGATTCCCGAATTCAGGGCGGTAAACCACTCTGTGCCGTCTTCAGAAAGCAGGTTGCCCTTGCCGTCAGTGGTAGTGCTTTGGTCAATGCCCAGGGGCTGGATATCGGCATCGTGCATAATCTGGAATGCAAAGAGATAGGTGGCGTTGGCATCAATGGCGAGTGGCTGGTCCAGTGTCACTTCGGTCAGTGTGCCGTCGTAGAGAATATCACCGTCGTACACCTGCTTGTATATGGTAGTGTCGTTTTTGATGATATACAATGCCAGATAGGTTATGGGATTCACCAGCTGTACCCCTACGGCGCGAATCTTCTTGTTGCGGTAGGGCACCAGGTCGTCGGGTGTATATTGGTGTGCAGCATAGAAATAGGCTCCCTCGCTTATTCCTACCTGGTCATCGTGTGCTCCTCCAGCCCAACTCATGGTGTCAGGTTCGGCGGCATGTGCCAGAGGCGACAGCCAGTTCAGTGCTACGTGCCTGTTGTCTGAGCATTCTGCTGTGAGCGATATGGGGGCATAGAAGGGTGAACCTTCCACCACCTTCGCCACTACAGAGTCGGCATATTCGGAGGTGAGGTTTTCTCCATACACCGCCTTTACCTTGTATGTATAAGTGCCGCGTACCAGCATCTCGTCGTTGTAGGCAGTGGAGGTAATGCCGGTGGCAATGCGCTCGCCGTTGCGCCATACCTCATAACCCTGGGGCTGTCGGGTAGCGTTGCCTGCCTGCCATGTCAGTGCCACGTCGGTACCCTGTGTGGTGGCTTGCAGCGACTGTGGGCGCGGATAGGCGGCAGTCTCAGTGGCTTTCAACGTGAAGGTGATGGGATAGTCACCCACATCGGGTACGGTGGTGAGCAGTGCCGAGGCAGTGCGTGTTTCGTCCTTTGCCAATTTCAGCGCGTCGTAATTCACCGTGAAGGTCTGCTGTTCGCCTGCTGCCAGTATGCCGTGGTGGGGCGAGAAGTCCATCCAGTCGGTGGTCTCAGCCAGCGTGTAGTTGAAGATGAGGGTAGGCGACTGCTGCAGCACACCAATCAGGGTCATCCTGCCCTTGTTGATGTCGGGTGAGGCATAGATGCCGCACACATAGTTGCGTCCCATGGAGGCATTGCCCACCACATATCCCGGCACGTCGTTGAGCACATGCTTCACATCGGTCAGCGTCATGGTGTTCAGATTGTATTGTCGCAGCATGATGCAGTCGAGCATGTTGTTGTTGGCGGCTGTCTCGTCGGCAAGCCACAGGTAGGGACCTCCCGGTGTCACGTCGTCATAGGCAGAGCCCACGACAGCCACACTTTCAGTCTCTGAGAAACTGGTGAGTTTCGTCTTCTGTTTGCCGTTGGTGCCGATGAGCACGATATTTCCAGTACTGCCCACCCAGAAGCCCTTGTTCTTGGGGTCCCAGGTGCAGTGGTATATCTTCAAGTCGGGCTGTTCGGTCACGGTGATGACGTCTATCACACGCTTCTGGTCAAAGTCCATCTTGAAGATTCTGTTCAGTCCGTCGCTGGCATAGAAATAGCGTCCGTCGTAGGTCACGTTGTACAGGTGGTAATACAGGTTTTCCAGGTAGAACTGTTCCACCAGTTTTCCTGTCCTGTCGTATTTCCAGAACTTGTTCAGATACACCGATGAGGTGGTGTAGTAGTATTCTCCGTCAAAGACGATGCCGTTTTGCAGGTCACCCGATGTGGTCCATGAGGTACACTCCGTAAACAGCAGGTCGCTGCTGCTTGCCTGGGCAGGTTTCTGTGCCAATGTCCATTTCAGGTCGCCGGTACCGCTGTTGGTCAGTGTGAACTGCTTCTGCGATTTGCTTTCGGCCGCCTGTTCCGATACGATGTCGGTGGTGCTTAGGCTTACCTGTGGTGCGGTGAGGTTGATATCCAGCACGTTATTCTCGTCCAAGGCAGTCCATTTCTGGCAGTAGTAGTTGCAACCATCCACTTCCACCTGTACCAGAATGGTGTCTTTCTCCAGTTGTTCTATCTGTATGGTTCCGTTTTCGTCGGTGGTGTATGTGCTCTCACCTCCGCTCACCGAGTTCATCTTCACGGTACAACCCGCCACAGGAGTTCCGTTTTTCTTTACGTTGACGGTAGCTTTGCTCCAGTCGGGGTTCCACACCTTCACGTCGTCAACATACCAGTAGTCGATGTAGTAGGCGCTGGTACCTTTCACGCGGAAGCGCACCTTGAACAGGTCACTGTCCAGCATACTGCTCAGGTCGTACTGTTTCTGGCGCCATGAATACTCTCCTTCGCGGTTGTCGAAACGTGCCACCTGCTTCCATGTGATACCATCGTCAGAGGTAACCTCAATGTACAGGGCATCCACATTGATCACCTTCTCGTTGTCCAACTGCAGGTTGAAGCGTAGCCAGGTGTTGTTACGGTCGCTGGTCTTCAGTTCGCGGGTGCTCAGCGCATCGTTGTAGTCGGTCACGATGGACCAGCCGTAAGTAGCGGCGGCATCCACCAGTCCATATACCTTATAATCCACCTTCCATCTGGAGGTTTCTCCGGCCAGGTTCACGCACTCCCATTTGGCAGAGTCGAGAGTCCATGACTCGAAGTCGTCTTCAAAGGGAAGCAGTCGGGTGTCGGGCACTTCTACCTGCAGCACCTCGGATGCCACGCTCTCGCTGCCGTCTGCCAGTACGGCTGTCACGGTATAATCGTAGGTGGCATAGTCGGGCACCTCGTCGGTGTAGCGTACCACGTTTACAGGTGTCTCGTTCACCTTCTCGCCGTTACGGTAGATGTTGAATCCTGTCACCTTGTCCATATCAGCCGCTCTCATGGGGGCGATACCCGGTCTCACCCTGTTGGTGCCGATATAGATGTCATCAATCATCAGCATGAAGGCGTCCTGGCTCACGCTGTTGATGCACACGTATTTGGCATCCTTGGGGATGGAGTATTGCAGCAGTGTCCACTGTGCAGGCAGTTCCACATAGTCGCCCTCGTTGACGAATACGAAGTCAGAGGGTCGCATCGACTTCACCGAGTAGCCCACACGGATGCGCTCCATAGGGATGGTAGAGGTGATGTTGTAGCTACGGGCCTGGAAACTGATGGTGAAATCCTCGTCAAACTTCAGCTGGGGCGAGATGATATAGTCGTTGTTCTGTCCGTTGTCGGCGCAGAAATCCACCAGCATCTTCTCTCCCGAATAGGGCTTGTAGTTGGGGTTGCTGTCGGTGGCGGGCGATGTCTGGGAAGGGTTCATCACGATAAATGCCATTTTCTGTCCCATGTTGGGGAAGTTGCAGGCAGCCCATGTGTAGTTGTACTGGTTGTCGCCATCTACATAAGACCACCCGATGTTGCCTGCCGAGTTGATGGCAAAGTCCTCATGGGCCTCGAAGTCATCGTAATATCCGTTCACAGGTTCCGGCGAGAGCCAAGTGAGATACACCTTTTTCCCTGCCACGTCGGTACATCTCAGGGCGTAGGGTGCTCCGTTCTCGCTACCCTCCTGCAACAGGGGAGTATATTGCACTGCTTTTTTCTTGGCAGCCTCCACTGCCTGCAGGTTGGCTTTTACCTTCTCCGGCTGTTCGGCAGTGCGGTCTATCTGCTCTGCGGCAAATACCATTCCGCTTGCTAAGAGCAGTGTGATTATAGCAAATCTTGTTGTCTTCATATTGCGTTTCTTAATGCGTGTCTTCCTTGTACTCATTTATTTCAGCACAGCCTTGGTGGTGAATGTCTTTCCGCTTCTCTCAATCTGTATGACCACCACACCTGCGTTGCCTACATTCAGTTGCAGACTGCCGTGGTGTGTGGCAGTGTCTATCAGTGTCAGTCCCGATGCGGTCACCACTCTCACGTGGTCGCCCTGTTGCAGGTCGCTGATGCTCAGATTGCCCTTACCTACGTTGAGACGGATATCGCTGTTGTCTATCACGCTCTCGATGGCGGTGGTGGCAGCGTCGTAGTACATGTACTCCGACTCGTCATAATACAGGATGCCGTCGCCGGCGATGACCCATGCCGCATACTTGCCGCTGTTGAACTCGCCGGAAGTCACGGCGTTGATGGCAGTGTGCGTGTCTTTCACAGAGCCTTCAGCCAGCAGATCGAGCACCTTGCCCTTATAGTAAGAGATGTAGAGGTAGCCTATCTTGGCATTGCGCCCGCCGTTGTCTAAGGTGAAGCGCATCTTCTTGTAGCCCTTGTTCTCGATGTAGGGCTTCCAGTCGTACTGCGTACCCTCGGCATCATACGAGTTGACAGTGATTTTCGGACCTACGATGCTCCATTTCTCTCCGTCGGTGGTACCCTCTACGGTCAGTTCCGACTTGCCGAAAGGACCAGAGGAAGTGACCATGAAGTTCATGTCAATCAGTCCTTCTTCCACGGTGCTCAGGGTTACGCTGCCCGAACCTAAGAAGTTGATGCTGCCGGCATTCACCTCTACTTCACCTTCTATGCGTTCGTACATCTGCAGGGGCACGAAGTGAGCGAACAGGTTGGGCTCTTCTGTCTCTTTGGCAAAGCACAGCCAGTAGGCCTGTGCGTCCTCCACAGGTGTCCATTCGGCATAAAGCACATCGGGCTGCGTTTGGTAGAACTTGGTCATCTTGGGTGTCTCCAGCTTGTTCATCAGCATCACGTTCCACAGCCAAAGCGAGGCGTTGTTCTTTTCCGAGCAGCATCGCAGGGCGATGTAAATCTCCTTGCCTGCAAACTCTCTCAGATCCACTTCTTCAAAAATGGCCTGATAGTTGTAGTCTGCCAATGAGAAGCGCTTGTATAGGATGAAGTCTTCCATCTTGCTTGACTTGGTGGATACATACACATCTATATTCTCCATATAGCCTGCGTCGGCAATGCCTCTGAGGAAGTAGAGCACACCGCGCTCGGGCACCTTCATGCGAGTCTTGCAGATGAGCCAGTCATCGGCATTGTTGTAGTAGTCGCCCGAATAGATGGCGGCACCCGTATCCTTGTCCAATTCCCAAGAGTATCCGTCCTTGTTGGCATCCACTATCTCCCAGCAGTCGGGCTGGTTGTTGGTCCATGAGTCAAAGAGCCAGCTGTAGGGGGCTGTCGCCATGGCACATTCCGTCTGGAAAGGTACTGGCGAACCGTATATCACCGTGCCTTCGGCAGTGCGCGCGTATGCCCTCACGTTGTAGTTGGCTCCCGGTATCAGGTCGGTCACCTTCAGCGTCATCTGCTGCAGGTCGCTGACAGCCTCATGTCTGCCCGATACGGTGGGTTCCAGCTGTGTGCTCCAGCAGAAGCCCGCCTCGGTGGCTTGTGTGGTTTTCATGTCCAGGGCGGCATGGAACACTGCCGAGGTATCGCGGATGTCTTCGGGCACTTGGGTCTTCACCACGTCCCACACGGTGGAACCGCCTGCCACCTGGAACTTTATCTTGCCCAGTGATTCCTGGATATTGGTGATGGGCACATTGGTCTTCTCACCTGCCCAGTTGAGTGCGCCAGGTGTGGAGTAGTCGGTAAATTCGGTGTTGGCGCTGCTGCCAGGGTAAGTATCGCCCGGGCGTGAGGTGTTGTCGTCAGCGCCGTCGGCTGACTTGATATACATGCAGCGGTGTTTGGCATTGTTGTTGGGACCGTTCACGCTCCAGTATTTCTCCTGCATCTCTTGGGTGTAGTCATAATGCGTGATGAGAAGACCGTGGGCAGGGATATACTTGTCCCATCCCCGCTGCTGGCGGTTTTCCAGAATAAACCACTCGCAGCCTGTGCCGGCATCCCTTGCAGGCTGGCAGTTGATGTAGCAAGCCACGTTCTTGCCCAAATAGTCTAATGTCACGTCTTCTGCCTCTTTCAGTTGTTTCAGTCCGTTTTCGGCGGTGAGCCATCCCAATTGTATGCGCTCAAAAGCCATGAGATAGGGTGGTGTGCGGCTGCCGTTGTTGTAACTACCCGAAGCATACATGCTGTAGGTGCCAGGGTCGATGCCGTAGCCGCCCACATAGTCATCGGTGTCGTACATGTCTTTCAGTCCCAGCACATGTCCGAACTCGTGGGTAAAGGTACCGATACCGTCCATGGTGGGTGTGGGGTATTGCAGATAGGAACCCACCAATTCGGCGGAGCAGGAATAGTTGTTGATGGTGATGCCGTCAATCTGGAATTGTTCTGCTCCCATATACCAGCTGTGCGGCCACATGTCATCGTCGTTGCCGGTGGCAGCCTCGCTGTAGCCGGCATAGATGATGTAACAGTTGTCCATCAGTCCGTCGCCGTCATTGTCAAACTGGCTGAAGTCTATGTCGGGGTTGTTCTGTTTGGCAAGAGTGCAAGCCTCTTTCACCATAGAGCGCGGATCCTGGTCGGTGCCCGAATTGTCATTGGCGGCATAGTAGGCTGTCTCGTGTGCCAGCGTGTAGGGTCCCAATACCTGGAAGTTGGGTATGTAGGCTCCCATCGAGTTGTCGGTGTAGTAGTCTTTCACACTGCCCGTGCCTCCGTTCTCGCTATAGCCGGTTTCGTTGAGCCATGCGTCGAAGTCCTTGTTCTGGAACTTGAATGTGCTGTCGGCGAAGTTCACCAGAATCACCAGATACTGGCTCTCGTTGCTGTTTCCTATTTTCGCAGCCTTCATCTTGCCGCTCACCAGGTTCCTGTTGAGCAGTGTGGCAGGTTGCTTCACCTGTTTGCCGTGCATCCCAATGTAGTGCTGCTGTATGGCATTCGCCATCTTCAGCGATGCCGTAACATTGTTTTCCTGTGCGTTGCGCTCTTTCAGGTTGTGTGCACGCTGTGAGGTGATGGCCTTCTTGCCTGTGGTGAAGTTGTAATCCACATAGCAGAAGAAACCTTCCTTGTCTTTTGCCAGCATATATCCGTCGAGGGTGCTGGTGTAGTGGGCGGCTTCATCACCGTGGATTCTCACCATCAGCGTAGTGCCGTCGGGTTGCATTACCTTGATGGGGTGCGGATAAGCCTTGATGGCTGTTGCCTGTTGCACTGAGGCGATGCTTGCCAGCAGTGCCAAAGCAAGTTGTTTCAGACGTCTCATTCTAATTTTGTTTTTGTTTTGGCGGACTATCGGTGCCCGTTAATATTAAAAAGGGGCTGTATCAGAAGATACCTCTTCGATACAACCCTCTCTGTTTTATAAGTTATGCAGTTTGTTGCCTCTCATTTATTTCACCATCACCTTGTAGGTCTTTCCGTTTGTCTTCACCAGATTGATGCCTTTGTTCAGCACGGTCTGTCCGTTAGGACCTACAGTAGCGGTGCGCACACCTGCAATGTTATACACTTCTGCAGTGCTCTCGCTGCCCGTTTGCATCACATTGCCACTCACCGTTATGCCGTTGTCGGTAGCAAGGGTGCTGATACCGGTGTCCACATTGTTTCCTGTGATGTAGATTTCACCGCCGCCATAGTTGTTGCTGATGGCATAGAAGTAGGTGCCTGCCTCGGTGATGCTGAGGGTGGCGACATACTCATTCAGCGGAGTATAGTCGGGAGCAGGACCATAGTTGCTGCCATAGACATACTGCCAGGAGTTGAGACTTTCTGCGTTTTCCAGTCCCTGATACATGTTTCCGCCGAAATAGCTGCTGCTCTTGATGGTAGTGGTACCGGCTGTCAGGTTCATCTTAACCCACACAGGCTGCGCAAAGGTTCCTTCTACGATGGCGTGTTTCTGCTTGTCGCTCAAGTCGATGGCTGTAGCTGCCGACTCTCCGGCACCTGCCTCGCTCTCTTCAAAGGTTACATTGGCAGAAGTGGTCTCGGCAAATCCGATGATATTCACATACACGGCATCTCCGGCCTTCACGTCAAAACGGTAGGCGTAGTTCACCGCATCGTCATTATATTCGGGCGAGATGCTTTGCATATATCCGTCGTTGATGCAGTACAGTATGGAAGCCTGATAGTTGAAAACCAGCGAACTGCTCACTTTCAGTTTGCCGCTGTTCTGCACGTTGTACTTGATCCACAGGTTGGTCAGCGACTTGCCGGCAAGGTCAAATGTGGTTCCTTCCACAGCGATGGCCAAATCTTTGGTGTCACCCTGCTCAAAGGCTTTCTCTGCCAGTGTGAACACATCGCCTTTCTTGCCTCCGTTCACGCAGATGAAGTAACTCTTGCCTGCTTCTCCGTGGAGGATATTCTCCACACCGCTCTTGAAGTTGGTGTAGTTGCCGTCATAACTGCTGGTGCTCTTGGGGAAGGTAATGGTCATGTCGGCGGTTCCTGTAATCACCAGTTTGCAGCTGTTCTGCATGGTATAGGTGTAGTAGCGTGTGCCGTCGGCATCCAGGGTGTTGTTGCCCTGTACAGCCACAATGGGGTTGGTTATTTCGTCACCGGCTTTCACCTCTTCTATACCCACGTTGAGTGTCACTTCCTTGCCCTCGGCATTGTCTAAACGCAGGGTGTATTCCGTATCTGTGTCGCTTGTAGCAAGCAGGTACTTCACTTTTGAAGCACTGCTGGTGGCATAGTAATTCTGTCCCTTGGGATAGATGCTCATCTTGGAACCGCTGTTGCTGAAGGCAGTGACTGGGGCGGCTGTCAGATAGCCGGTCTTGCCCGCAGGCACCTTGATGTTCCAATAGAAAGCGGTGGCAGTGGTGCTCTTTACGGCAATGGAGGTATTGTCCATGGTCACGTCCACAGGATTTTCCTCCTTTTCTCCGGCGTTATAACTCTTTTCGCTCACTTCTATGATCTGTTCTTCGTCGGTAGAGGTCACTTTGCTCACATAGATATAATAGGTGTCTGAAGTGCTGGTGGCTTCAAAGGTGACGTTGAAGCTTCCCTGGGCAGACTGTGCACAGTAGTTGTTGTAGTTCACATTGCTCTTGCCGTTGAACACTTTCACGTTTCCGCCGGTCAGTGTCTCGTTGCTGCTTAGTGTCACATAGCCTGGGGTAGAGGGCTTGTAGGTATAGTAGTAATCACCGAAACCTGCAGGCACCTTGTTGGTTCCCGCTTTCAGTTCGAAAGGCATGTCAAGGGAACCCTCCGTGGCCGTCTCGACAGCTATTTTTGAGAGATAAATGGGGGTGTAGTTTGTCAGTTTCAGCGTGTATGTCTCGCCGGCGGCAACAGCCTGTTTCATCTGATAGCCGTTGGAGGTGTATTCAAACGACACTGCCGAGCCGTTCATCTCTGCCTGCTGTACGTAGGATGAGGAAAGCAGGTTGAGCATGCCCGACTTGGTGGCGGTGTAGGTGGCATAATAGGTAAACATGGAATAACTGCCCGTAGTGGCGTAAAGCGGACCTACAAAGGCGGTCTTCCCGTCTTCCAGTACCACGGGGTCGTCTGCTGCCGCGCCTTTGCCGATACCGGTCACATCCTCCACAAGTGCCGCTGTAAGTTTCAGCGTGAGTGCCGCCGTACCGTAGGTGCTGCCGCCCAAGGCTATATAGACTGTCTTCCCCGCCTGTACGGGATAAAGTGCGTTGGGGTAGGTCAGTTGGGCATTGTTCACCTTCAGCGTGTCATATCCTGTGGGCTGTGCGGCGTTCTCTGCCAGTTCGTTCACCGAGATGATGTAGCAGCTGTAGCCGTCGCCGCTGGCAGGGGACAATTGAAGTGCCACGTCTTTGGTGGCCGTGTATTTGAAATAACAGGTGTCTGCCGTCAGCGAGGTGGCCTTGCTGTTCTCACCCATCTGCAGTTCTGTGGCCTTGCTGAAGTCTATTCCGGCCCAAACGGAGAGGGCAGAGCAGAGTGCCACTACAAACAGTAATGTTTTTTTCATTGTTCTTTGTGTTATGTTTTTACTCTTTTATTTACGGTATTTTCTTTCCTTGAAGGTGGATATGCTGTCTCCTTCAACTTTCAATTTGTCATAAAAGACGCCGCAAAGGTAATGATTTTGAATAAAAAACGAATAAAACATCGCTGTTTTTTGCAAAAAAAATGCATTTTTTCTGTCTTCATGCAGTGGTGCCCTCTGTGGTTTTCGCTCCTCCCATGGGGAAAGTGGGGAGAAGAGGACTGCAGCATGGGTTTAAACGGCGGCACTTTTTGATGCCGAGGGTGGGGGGATGGGCACCCCTTTCCGGGGCCTTTGCACGCTGAAAGATACGGTTTCGCTTTCTGTTTTCTTGCAGAATGCGATGGTTTTCCGTGCAGAGTGTGTATCTATCTCTTGCAGAGTGAGCTATAAAACGGTATTCCCCTTCTGTGAAAGTGGCCGTTGGTTGATGAAAAGGGCGGTCATCTGTCCCTAATATCTGCCGTCTGTCCCACTTTTTTTGTGGGTTGGTGTCTCACCGTTACCTTTGCACTCCGAAAAATCAAAGTCTGTATCGAAACGATGAAAAAGAAGAATCTGCTCATACTCAATGCCAGCCCTCGTGCCAAGGGCAATATCTCGCAGATGGTGGACACCATCAAGGCAGAAGCCTTGGCGCAGGGGGCTGAGGTGGAAGTGGTGAGGGTAGGCACCCTGTGTGTGAAACCCTGCATGGGATGTATGCGCTGTCGCACGGAAGAGCGCTGCGTGCTGCCCGAAGATGATGCGCAGCGTGTGCTGGCCATGATATGCCGTGCCGATGCGCTGGTGGTGGCGTCGCCCTGCTATTGGGGCAATATCCCTGGCACACTCAAACTGCTCTTCGACCGTATGGTGTATGGCTTGATGGGCGAGAATGCGGTGGGCTTCCCCATTCCGTTGCATCGTGGCAAGCGGTGCGCCCTGCTGAGCACCTCCACCACCCCCTGGCCTTTCAACATACTGATGCACCAAAGCAGTGGAGCCATCAGGGCAGTGAAGGAGATATGCGGCTACAGCGGTTTCAAGATTGTGGCTAAGATAGAGAAGGGCGGCACCAAACAGCACACAGAACTCTCGGAACGGGAAAAGAACAAGTGCCGCAGGGCGGTGAGAAGGCTGCTTAAATGAAGAGTGAAGAATGAAGATTTTTTTAAATGAAGAATCTTTGTGAAAAGGAATCAGGCATAAACTTTAATCATACACATAAATTGTTTTAATCATATACATATATAATAAAAGGGCAATGAAGGTAAAAGGATGGTTGAGGCCGCTGTAGGGTAGGCGGCTGTTAGGGATGATGGTGGCGGTGCTGGCCATGGTTTGCACTCCTGTAGGAGCCGACACACAGCAGGCTATGCAGACGCTGAGAGGCAAGGAATGAATGGTGGGTCGCACCCGAAAGAACGTGTTTGGCATCAACGGCAGGCTCACCCTGATGGGCGGCGACCGATACACACCGTTGGCAGAAGGCGTGAAGGCAGAAGACATTATGCAACTGCCCGACAAGACAGTGCCCGAAGACGGAGCCAACCCCTACATCTGTCATAAAGGCACCAGCGTGGGTTTTGCCTTCTCTGTGAAATATACGCTCAACGGAAAGCGCAATGCCCATCACTTCATTCTGGAATATCTGAAGATGGAATCGTTTCGTGGTCAGACGGTGGAATTGAGAACCAACGCCATCGTGGATAAGTTTACTTCGCTCACCTTCCCCAACGTAGCCTATAGAATAGACTTCTGATTTTTCTTGGTAAGTAAGAAACTGGATTCATAGTTCTATGGTTTTATAGATGATTGTCCTGTAAAATGGTATA
>CALZXH010000049.1 GCA_945830055.1 uncultured Prevotella sp. | reverse complement strand
GCCGATGGTACTGCAATGCAATGTGGGAGAGTAGGAGGCCGCCTTCTTTTTTTTAGAAGCGAAACCCGGAGCACAACAGACTCCGGGTTTTTGCGTTTTACAGATATCGAAGACAGAGTGTATGGTTCAGTGGACAGATAAAATGCGACAGGTGAAAATTGCATTGGTGCTGGTGGCAGTTGCGATAGCCGTGGCATCTTTGTGGGTGAGCCATATCCTGGTGTCTGATCTCTCGGAAGAGGAGAAAGATAAGATGGAGGTATGGGTAGAGGCGCTGCATACCCTGAATACTGCAGATGAGAATACCGACTTGTCGCTCGCGCTCAGGGTGATACAGGGCAATAACACCATTCCTGTGATAGTGATGGATGCCAACGACGAAGTACTCGATTACCGCAATGTGGAAATCAAGGCGGCTGACAGTGCCGACTCTGCCGCATACGTCAAGAGAGAGGGAATGAGGATGCTGCGCAGCGGGCGCTATATCCGTCTTGATATGGATGATTCGGGTAATTGCATGACAGATTATCAGTTGGTTTGCTATGACGAGTCGCTCATGCTCAAGCGTCTGGCGTCTTATCCCTATGTGCAGTTGGGTATAGTGCTCATCTTCGTGGTGGTGGCCATTTTTGCCCTGCTTTCTTCCAAGAAGGCAGAACAGAACAAGGTATGGGTTGGACTCTCCAAGGAAACAGCCCATCAGTTGGGCACACCCATCTCCAGTCTGATGGCATGGGTGGAGATACTCAAGGAGAATTATCCGGACGATGACCTGATACCAGAGATGAGCAAGGATGTGAAGCGTCTGGAACTGATTGCCGAAAGGTTTTCGAAAATAGGCTCCTTGCCCGAGCCTGTAGAATGCAATCTCAACACCATACTTCAAAGTGTGGTGGAGTATATGGACCGGCGCACTTCCTCGCAGGTGAGCATCGTGACCCTGCTGCCATCCCATGAGGTGACGGTAAAGGTGAATGCAGCACTCTTTGAGTGGGTGATTGAAAACCTGTGCAAGAATGCGGTGGATGCCATGGAGGGCAAAGGACGCATCCAGATAAGCGTGGCAGAGGAAACGGAACGTAGGGTGGTGCTTGATGTGGCTGACAACGGAAAAGGCATCAAGAAACGGGATATACAGAATGTGTTCACGCCTGGTTTTACTACCAAAAAGAGAGGGTGGGGACTGGGACTCTCGCTGGCAAAGCGTATCATAGAGGAATACCATCATGGCAGAATCTATGTGAAAAGTTCTGAGGTAGGCAAAGGTACGGTATTCAGAATAGAACTAAAAAGATAGAAAAACCATCCCTCGGTGAAAAAAATCAGTGTGCTATTGTGCTGATAGGAAATAATTTTGTAACTTTGCACCCCGAAATGTGTAATCTTGATAAGTTCATCATAGACCTCAAAGGATTGACATCAGATGATGTTTGTCGTACATTTGAACTGGACGACTCCTTTTTTGGTGCTGTGGGTGGCGAAGATGTCAAGAAAGGCGCTGCTACCGCGGAATTGCAGATCAGACGGGTGGCAGAAGGATGCTTTGATTTACGCTTTCATGTGCACGGAGAGGTGACGGTACTTTGCGACCGCTGTCTGGACGAGATGCTCCAGCCCGTTGATACGGAAGACTCTCTTGTGGTGAAATATGGCGAAGAATATTCAGAAGAAGATGACTATGTGACGATTCCCGAAAGCGAAGGCACCGTGGACGTCGCATGGTTCATTTACGAGTTTATAGCCTTGGCTCTCCCCATCAAGCACGTTCATGCACCTGGTAAATGCAATCGTGCGATGATAGACATGCTCAATGAGCACTCCACTACCCGAAGTAGTGATGGGGACGCACAGGAATCTATAGATCCGAGATGGATAGAATTATTGAAATTAAAGGAATCAAAAGACTAATTATTTAAGAATTATGGCACATCCTAAAAGAAGACAATCGAAGACTCGTACTCTCAAAAGAAGAACTCATGACAAGGCAGTAGCTCCTGCATTGGCTGTTTGCCCCAACTGCGGTGCATATTATGTTTACCACACAGTATGCCCCACTTGCGGATACTACAGAGGGAAGGTTGCTATTGTTAAGGACGAGGTAGCAGAATAAAAATGGAGAAAATAAACGCGATAATCACAGGAATAGGTGGGTATGTTCCCGATTATGTTCTTGATAACGAAGAACTGTCGAGAATGGTCGAAACCAATGACGAGTGGATTATGACGCGTGTGGGCATCAAAGAAAGGCGTATCCTCTCTGAAGAGGGTTTGGGCACTTCTTACATGGCCCGCAAAGCCGCCAAGCAACTGGTCAAGAAAACCGGTGTCGATCCGGATTCCATTGACGCAGTTATCGTGTCAACGAGTACTGCTGACTATAAGTTCCCATCGACAGCTTCTATCGTTATAGGCAAATTGGGACTGAAAAACGCCTTTGCTTTTGACTTTTGGGCTGCATGTTGCGGTTTCCTCTACTCCTTGGATACTGCCGCTTCAATGATACAGTGCGGACGCTACAAGAAGATTATCGTGATTGGAGCCGACAAGATGTCGTCGGTGGTGGATTACAAGGATCGTAGCACATGTCCGCTTTTCGGTGACGGTGCCGCTGCCGTACTGGTAGAGGCGACGACCGAGCAGAATATAGGAGTGATGGATTCCTACTTCCGTGCAGACGGTAAGGGACTGCCTTTCCTGCACCTGAAGGCCGGCGGCTCGGTTTGTCCTCCCTCACATTTCACTGTTGACCATCGTTTGCACTATCTCTATCAGGAGGGCAAGACGGTGTTCCGCTATGCAGTGACCAATATGAGCGACGACTGTGCGTTGATAGCAGAGCGCAATCATCTGAACAAGGATAATATCGCTTTTGTGGTGCCTCATCAGGCTAATATGCGTATCATCGAGGCTGTTGCCAAGCGTTTGGACTTGCCCATGGATCATGTGATGGTAAACATCGAGCACTTCGGAAACACCAGTGCTGCCACCATCCCCTTGGCATTGTGGGAGAATGAAAGGAAGTTGAAAAAAGGTGATAACCTTATCTTCACTGCTTTCGGAGCCGGATTCGTTCACGGTGCATCCTACTACAAATGGGCGTATGACGGCGCTGATGTGGAATCGGCAAAATAAAAAAGATATCCAATTGCAGAAAAAGCGTTCCCTATCCGTGTGTAGAGAACGCTTTTTTTGAATGTCCACGGAAGTGCCATGTCGGGGAGGTTATGGCGTGCATAGGCACAAAATATCCCTATAAGTGTGTGCAATTCAATTATTTTGCTTAATTTTGCAATAAGAAAGAACCCCTAAAGAGCTTATGCACAAGGCAGGATTTGTAAATATCGTAGGCAATCCTAATGTGGGAAAGTCAACGTTGATGAACCAACTGGTGGGCGAGCGTATCAGCATTGCCACCTTCAAGGCACAGACCACGAGGCACAGAATCATGGGTATAGTGAATACCCCGGAGATGCAGATAGTGTTTTCGGACACTCCGGGCGTGCTGAAACCCAATTATAAGCTGCAGGAATCGATGCTCGCATTCTCGGAATCGGCACTGACAGACGCGGATGTGCTGCTCTATGTGACGGATGTGGTAGAGAATCCGGAGAAGAATATGGACTTCCTGAACAAGGTGGCGAAGATGGATGTGCCGGTACTGCTGCTCATCAACAAGATAGACCAAAGCAACCAGGCTGAGTTGGGCAGTATCGTGGAACGCTGGCATGGCCTGCTGCCCAATGCAGAGATATTGCCAATATCCGCAAAAAACAAGTTCGGTACCGACATGCTGCTGAAAAGAATCGGCGAGCTGTTGCCCGACAGTCCGCCCTACTTTGACAAGGACCAGCTTACCGACAAGCCCGCACGCTTCTTCGTGAGCGAGATTATCAGGGAGAAGATTCTGCTGTATTACGACAAGGAGATTCCCTACTCGGTAGAGGTGAGGGTGGAACAGTTCAAGGAACAGGAAAAGAGAATCAATATCTCCGCAGTGATTTATGTGGAGCGGGATTCGCAAAAAGGCATTATCATCGGGCATCAGGGAGTGGCGTTGAAGAAGACGAGCTCGGAGAGCAGAAAGGCGCTGGAGCGCTTTTTCGGAAAGCATGTGTTCCTGGAGATCTTTGTCAAGGTGGACAAGGACTGGCGCAGCTCTCAGCGGGAACTTAACTCCTTCGGGTATAATCCGGAGTAGGCAAGGGGATGCGGGAACGTCTCAGTATGTCTGAAACGGTTCGTGCAAAAGTAATATTTATCAGTAAGAAATAGAGAAAAGAAAGAGAGATATGGCAAATTTAGTAGCGATAGTGGGGCGCCCCAATGTGGGCAAATCAACCCTTTTCAACCGTCTCACCAAGACACGCAGCGCCATTGTGAGCGACGAAGCAGGTACTACCCGCGACCGTCAGTATGGCAAATGTGAATGGAATGGCAGAGAGTTTTCTGTGGTAGATACCGGCGGATGGGTCGTCAATTCTGACGATATCTTCGAGGAAGAGATACGGAAGCAGGTAATCATTGCTACCGAAGAAGCCGACCTGATTCTCTTTCTGGTGGATGTGGCCAATGGCGTGACCGACTGGGATGTGGATGTGGCACAGATATTGCGCCGGACCAAACTGCCTGTCATCCTGGTGGCAAACAAGGCCGATTCCAACGATATGCAGTATTATGCCGCTGACTTCTACCGGTTGGCAATAGGCGACCCCGTATGTATCAGCGCTGCTACGGGCAGCGGTACGGGCGATCTGCTGGACATGGTGCTGGCGAGGTTGAAGGAAGACAAAGGAGAACTGCTGGAGGAGGGCATTCCCCGTTTTGCCGTGGTAGGCCGTCCCAATGCCGGCAAGAGCAGTATCATCAATGCCTTTATCGGTGAGGAGCGCAACATCGTGACCGAGATAGCCGGTACTACGCGCGACAGTATCTATACCCGTTACGACAAGTTCGGTTTCGACTTCTATCTCGTTGATACCGCAGGTATCCGCAGGAAGAACAAGGTGACAGAGGACCTGGAGTTCTACAGCGTGATGCGCTCTATCCGTGCCATAGAAAACAGCGATGTGTGCATCCTGATGATCGATGCCACCCGAGGTATTGAGGCACAGGACATGAATATCTTCCAGCTGATACAGAAGAACAACAAGAGTCTGGTGGTGGTAGTCAACAAATGGGACCTCGTGGAAGACAAGACGCAGAAGGTGATAGACACCTTTGAACAGGCTATCCGCAGCAGAATGGCTCCCTTCGTGGATTTCCCCATCATCTTTGCTTCGGCTCTCACCAAGCAGCGCATCTTCAAGGTGCTGGAAACGGCCAAACAGGTGTATCTGAACCGTAAGATAAAGATTGGTACCAGCAAGCTCAATGAGGTGCTGCTCCCCTTGGTAGAAGCATATCCGCCGCCATCCATCAAGGGCAAGTACATTAAGATCAAGTATATCTCGCAGCTGCCCAACACACAGATTCCTTCTTTCGTGTTCTACGCCAATCTGCCGCAGTATATCAGAGAACCGTACAAGCGTTTTCTGGAGAACAAGATAAGGGAAAACTGGACACTCTCAGGGTCGCCCGTCAACATCTTTATCCGTCAGAAATAATGAAAAAGGCATTCTTTTTCTTGCTCGTCATCCTCGGTAGCGCGCTTTCCTGCAAGCAGGAGACACCTGTTGCCGAGGATGTCGTGCTGAAGCAGGCGCAAGAGTACTACCAGCTGTTGCTCAGCGGCGAATATGACGCTTTCTTGTCGGGAATAGAAGGCCTGGACAGTTTGCCGGCTGACTATCGTGAACAGCTCATGGCAAACACCTGCCAGTTTGTCGATGTGCAGCGGAAACAGCGCGGGGGAATGGTGCGTGTGGAAGGATTGCGCGCTGTGATAGACAGCACAGCAACCACTTATGCCAATGCCTTTTTGATGGTTTGTTTTGGTGACAGTACCCATGAAGAGGTGGTTGTGCCCATGGTAGAGAAGCAGGGGAAGTGGCTGATGCGCTGAGCGCATGTTGGAATTCCCCTCGATGATTATCCTTGGTTTCTGGCTGCCCGTATCTTTTCCATCTCCGACTTTTTCAGTTTCTTCAGCAGGTCGCTGGCAAAGATGAAATCGGTCAGCTTTTCGTTTTCCGACCCCATGATGTCTTTGCTCTGTCCCTGCCATTCCTTTTCGCCCTGGTAGATGAAGATGATGTTCTCGCCGATGCCCATCACGGAATTCATGTCGTGGGTGTTGATGATGGTAGTCATGTTGTACTCCTGGGTGATGCTGTGCAGCAAGTCGTCAATTACCAAAGATGTCTTGGGGTCCAGTCCGGAGTTGGGCTCGTCGCAAAACAGGTATTTGGGGTTGAGCGCGATGGCGCGTGCTATTGCCACACGTTTCTGCATACCTCCCGAAATCTCTCCGGGATATTTGGCTTCGGCACCGGTCAGATCCACCCTGTCCAGACAGGTGCGTGCCCTTTTCACCCTGTCGGTATAGTTCATGTTGGAGAACATGTCGAGAGGGAACATCACGTTTTCCAGTACCGTTTGCGAGTCGAACAGGGCGGCACTCTGGAAAATCATGCCCATCTCACGTCGCAGCATGATTTTCTCCTTCTTGCTCATCTGTACGAAGTTGCGCCCGTCGTAAAGCACATTACCGCTGGTGGGCGTGAGCAGTCCCACGAGATTCTTCATCAGCACCGTCTTTCCGCTTCCGCTCTGTCCGATGATAAGGTTGGTCTTGCCGTTATCAAATACCGTGGAGATATCTTTCAGCACGCTCTTGTCGCCAAACGATTTGCAGAGATGTTGTATTTCTATCATGATAATAACTGGGTTAAGAACACGTCGCTGCACAGTATCAGCACACTCGATGAAACTACGGCATCCGTAGATGCCTTGCCTACGTTGACAGAGCCGCCCTCAACGGTATAGCCGAAATAGGAGGGCACGCTGGATATGATAAATGCGAAGAAGGTACTCTTGATGATACTCATCCAAACGAACCACGACTTGAAGGCATGCTGCAATCCCAAAGTCAGGTCTTCTGGTGCCAGCACTTGACCGATGTATGCCGTTGCGTAGGCGCCCAGAATACCCGTGGCAGATGAGAAAATCACCAGGAATGGCATGATTGTGATCATGCCCAGAATCTTGGGCAAGATAAGGTAGCAGGCAGAGTTGACACCCATGATGTCCAGTGCGTCAATCTGCTGGGTCACCCGCATCGTGCCTATCTCTGAAGCGATGTTGGAGCCCACCTTTCCTGCCAGTATCAGACACATGATGGACGAGGAGAACTCCAGAAGCATGATTTCACGGGTTGTGTAGCCCGTGACCCAGCGAGGCATCCACGGACTCTGGATGTTCAGCTTCATCTGTATGCAGATTACCGCACCGATGAAGAAGGAGATGAGCAATACGATGCCGATGGAGTTGACACCCAGTTGTGCCATCTCCTTGACATATTCCTTGAAAAACATACGCATTCTCTCCGGACGGGAAAAAGTGCGCCCCATCAGCGTGAGGTAGCGTCCCAGAGTGTCAAGCCATTTGAACAGTAACATTCCTTTTAGTTTTGTAGTTGCAAAAGTAATCAAAATGCACAAAAAACTGCTATAAACCGTATAGTTTTTGTGTTTGTCAACGATTATATAAGGCTTTTTTGCTAATTTTGCACTTGCATACCGGCGGTTGCTGACAGGAAGTCGGCAGCCGATGTCTAAATCCCGGTGGACGGGTATGCCGGTTCTTCCGCTTCCACCGTATTCAAATCATTGATAAATGGCAGAGACAGAACAGATACAACCGCAGGCGACAGGCGATGGAATGGTTCTCCGTGCAGAAGGCTTGGTGAAGAAATACGGCAAGCGCACGGTGGTGAACGATGTGTCTATCCATGTGAAACAGGGTGAGATAGTGGGGCTCTTGGGACCTAACGGTGCCGGAAAAACTACCTCGTTCTATATGACCACCGGACTGATAGTGCCCAATGCGGGGCATATCTATCTGAACGACCTAGATATTACCGGCTATCCCGTGTATAAAAGGGCGCGTGCCGGCATCGGGTATCTGGCGCAGGAAGCATCGGTATTCCGCAAGCTCAGTGTGGAAGACAATATCATGAGCGTGCTGGAGATGACAGGAAAGCCCCGTGCCTATCAGAAAGAGAAGCTGGAAAGTCTGATCGATGAGTTCGACTTGGGCAAGGTGCGCAAGAATATGGGTGACCAGCTGTCGGGCGGTGAGCGCCGTCGTACCGAGATAGCCCGCTGCCTTGCCATCGACCCCAAGTTCATCATGCTCGACGAGCCCTTTGCCGGAGTTGACCCTATTGCCGTGGAGGATATCCAGTATGTGGTGTGGAAACTGAAAGACCGGAATATCGGTATTCTTATCACCGACCATAACGTGCACGAAACCCTGTCGATAACCGACCGTGCCTATCTGCTTTTCGAGGGCAGGATATTGTTCAAGGGCAATCCCGAAGAACTTGCTGCCAACCGGATAGTGCGCGAAAAGTATCTGGGTACGGATTTCGTGTTGCGTCAGAAAGATTTCCAGCAGTTGGAGGAAAAACACCGTGCCAAAAGGGCGGAATAAGGAGAAAAATATATTTTTTTTTGAGGTATTTTGAAAAATTCTTCGTCTTTTGTTTGGTGGTTTCGGAAAAATCTCGTACTTTTGCACCCGCTTACGACAAGTAAGGGCGCTTAGCTCAGCTGGTTTAGAGCATCTGCCTTACAAGCAGAGGGTCGGCGGTTCGAATCCGTCAGCGCCCACACAAGAAAGGATATGTCGAAATTGTTCGGCATATCTTTTTTTTTTGGTTCCTACGGTTGTGGCAAAGCCTTAAATATCACAAAATGCGGCCCTTGCGTCAAAATTCCGGTCATATACATGGTGATTGTCTCAACTTTTTTGTAATTTTGTGGTCTCATTATTACATTAGTTATGAATTTAGATGCACTGACAGCCATATCGCCTATCGACGGAAGATACCGCAGCAAAACGGCGCCGTTGGCAGATTATTTTTCAGAGTATGCGCTTATCCGCTACAGGGTTCGTGTAGAGATAGAGTATTTCATCACTTTGTGTGAATTGCCTTTGCCCCAGTTGGCCTCTTTCGACCATCAGCTTTTTGATTCACTCAGAAAGATTTACCGTGACTTTTCGGAGGCAGATGCCGCAAGGGTGAAGGACATCGAGAAGGTGACCAACCACGATGTCAAGGCGGTGGAATATTTCATCAAGGAAGAGTTCGACAAGATTGGCAATCTTGAACAATATAAGGAGTTCATCCACTTCGGTCTTACTTCGCAGGATATCAACAATACCAGTGTGCCTCTGAGTATTAAAGAGGCGATGGAACAGGTGTATTGTCCTGTAGTGGAGCAGCTGATTGGGCAGCTTAAGGAGTATGCAGAAGAGTGGAAGAATGTGCCGATGCTGGCCAAGACCCACGGACAGCCTGCTTCACCCACACGTCTGGGCAAGGAGATAATGGTGTTTGTCTATCGTTTGGAGCAGCAGTTGCAGTCGCTGAAGTCAGTTCCTGTTACGGCTAAGTTCGGTGGCGCCACAGGCAATTACAATGCGCACCATGTGGCTTATCCCCAGTATGACTGGAAATCATTCGGCAACCGTTTCGTAAGCGAAAAGCTGGGACTCAGCCGTGAGCAGTACACCACACAGATAAGCAACTACGACTGGCTGGGCGCCATTTTCGATGCCATGCGTCGCATCAATACCATTGTCATCGATTTGGACCGTGACTTTTGGATGTACATCTCGATGGAGTATTTCAAGCAGAAAATCAAGGCTGGCGAAGTCGGCTCGAGTGCCATGCCGCATAAAGTCAATCCCATCGACTTCGAGAACAGCGAGGGCAATATGGGCATTGCCAATGCCGTGCTGCAATTCTTGGCAGCCAAACTGCCCGTAAGCCGTTTGCAGCGCGACCTTACCGACTCCACCGTACTGCGTAATGTAGGTGTGCCCATGGGTCATGCGCTCATTGCCCTGCAAAGTACATTGAAAGGTCTGGGCAAGCTGATATTGAACAAGGAAAAGGTGGCACAGGATCTGGATAACACCTGGGCAGTGGTGGCAGAAGCCATCCAGACCATACTGCGTAGAGAGGCCTATCCCCATCCCTACGAGGCTCTGAAAGCACTGACCCGTACCAACGAAAAGATGACAGAAGAAACCATCCACGCTTTCATACAGCAATTGGATGTGACACCCGAAGTAAAAGAAGAACTGATGGCAATCACGCCACATAATTATACCGGAATTTAGAAAATATTTCGTGAATCCCAAAGATACAGGCCGTGAGGCTGAATAATAACAAAAAACAATTACCATGGAATTTGAAAACGAAAAAAACAACGAGAAGGTTGAACAGCAGGGAGTGAACCGTGATGGTATGCTTCCGGAAGGCCAGTCAGGCCGCTATCAGGGTTACAAACCAGGGCGTACACCGCGTCCACGTATTCAAACCAACCGCTCCTATAACAACGACAGGGGCGATTACCGTAAAAGCAACCATAATAACGAGGAGGGAGGATTCCGTCCCGAAGGATTCGGGTTGGGATTGCAGCAGCCTGTCAGCCAGCGTCCGCAGTATCGTCCGCGCCGCAACGGCAACGAAGACTATGCTGCAGGTCGTGGCGGATACCAGGCGCGTCCGCAGTACCGTCCCCGTTACAACGATGCCGAGAATGTAGGGGAAGAGGGCAGTTTCAGCCGTCCTTCTACTTACGGCAGATATAATGCCAACCGTGGCTACAATGCCAACCGCGGTGGCTATAATGCAAACAACCGTGGAGGCTATAATGCCAATAACCGTGGTGGCGGCTACAATGCCAACCGTGGTGGTTACGGCAATAACAACCAGCAGGGCGGCTTTGGAGCTCCCCGTCAGGGAGGTGTCGGTGGCGGCTATGGCAACCGTCCGCAGCAGCGTGGCGGTTATGGCAACAACAACGGACGTGGCTTCCGTCAGCGCCCCGGCAGTTATGATCCCAATGCCAAGTACAGTCTCAAAAAGCGTATAGAATATAAGGAGGAGAATTACGATCCCAATGAACCTCTGCGTTTGAATAAGTTCCTTGCCAATGCAGGTATCTGCAGCCGTCGTGAGGCTGACGAGTTTATCCAGGCAGGTGTGGTTACCGTCAATGGCGAGGTGGTGACCGAATTGGGTACCAAGGTGCTTCGTACTGACGAAGTGCGCTTCCACGACCAGCCTGTTTCTATCGAGAAGAAAGTGTATGTATTGCTCAATAAGCCCAAGGATTATGTGACCACCAGCGATGACCCGCAGCAGCGCAAGACTGTGATGGATCTGGTGAAGAACGCTTGTCCTGAGCGCATCTATCCCGTAGGACGACTCGACCGCAATACCACCGGAGTGTTGCTGCTTACCAATGACGGAGACATGGCAAGCAAACTTACTCATCCCAAGTACCTCAAGAAGAAGATATACCACGTGTTCCTCGACAAGAACATCACTGCACACGACCTGCAGCAGATCCGTGACGGTATCATGCTTGAGGACGGAGAAATCAAGGCCGACGAGGTAGAGTATGCCGACCCTGTGGACAAGAAACAGGTGGGTATCTCCATCCATAGCGGAAAGAACCGCATCGTGCGCCGTATCTTCGAGAGTCTGGGATATAGGGTGAACAAGCTCGACCGTGTGCTTTTTGCCGGACTGACCAAGAAAAATCTGCGTCGCGGCGACTGGAGATACCTCACTGAAGAAGAGGTGGACAAGCTCAGAATGGGAGCATACGAATAGGAACTCAAACACAAAATCAAAATGGAAAATATCAGGAGAACAAAGGTTGTCGATGTGCTGAAGCGTACCGATTTCGGCACCATCGTCAATGTGAGGGGATGGGTGCGCACTCATCGTAGCAGCAAGGCTGTGGACTTTATCGCTGTCAACGACGGCAGTACCATCAAGAATGTACAGATAGTGGTCGATCCGTCGCAGTTTGACGAGACCCTGCTCAAGCAGATTACTACCGGAAGCTGCATCAGCGTGAACGGAGAACTGGTGGAAAGTCAGGGAGCCGGACAGAGTGTGGAGCTCCAGTGCCGTGAGATACAGCTCTACGGACCTTGCGGAAGCGACTATCCCATGCAGAAGAAAGGCCAGAGCTTCGAGTACATGCGCCAGTATGCCCATCTGCGCCTGCGTACAAATACCTTCGGAGCAGTGATGCGTATCCGTCACAATATGGCGATTGCCATCCACAACTATTTCCATGAGCATGGCTTTTTCTATTTCCATACTCCCCTTATCACCGCCAGCGACTGCGAGGGTGCCGGTCAGATGTTCCAGGTGACAACCAAGAATCTCTATGACCTCAAGAAAGATGAGGAGGGCAAGATAATCTATGATGACGATTTCTTTGGCAAGCAGACCTCACTCACTGTGAGCGGACAGCTGGAGGGTGAGCTCGGTGCTACGGCATTGGGTGCCATCTATACTTTCGGACCTACCTTCAGGGCTGAGAACTCCAATACCCCCAGACACCTTGCCGAGTTCTGGATGATTGAGCCGGAGGTGGCTTTCATCGATATGAACGACCTGATGGATCTGGAGGAAGACTTCATCAAGTATTGCGTGCAGTGGGCTTTGGATCATTGTCAGGACGACTTGGAATTCCTCAACAAGATGATAGACAAGACCCTGATAGAGCGACTCAAGGGCATTGTCAGCGGTTCGTTTGTACGTCTGCCCTATACCGAGGGTATCCGCATCCTTGAAGAGGCGGTGGCAAACGGTCATAAGTTCGAGTTCCCCGTAAGTTGGGGCATGGACCTGGCGAGCGAGCACGAGCGCTTCCTTGTGGAGGAGCACTTCAAGAAACCGGTTATCATGACCGACTATCCGAAGGAAATCAAGGCGTTCTACATGAAAATCAACGAAGACGGCAAAACCGTGCAGGGCACCGACGTGCTCTTCCCGCAGATTGGCGAGATTATCGGCGGAAGCGTGCGTGAGGAGAACTATGACAAGCTGATGGGAGAGATTGAGAGCCGCAACATCCCGATGAAGGACATGTGGTGGTATCTCGACACCCGCAAGTACGGAAGCTGTCCTCATGGCGGTTTCGGACTTGGTTTCGAGCGTCTTATCCTGTTTGTTACCGGTATGCAGAATATCCGTGACGTGATACCTTTCCCGCGTACCCCCAAGACAGCAGAGTTCTAAGAAATTTCATTTGAATTGAATAAGGTGTGCCGACTCATTCTTTCGGCACACTTTTTTTGTGGGGTTATGTGCTTTGCATCGTAAGGAATAGGTGTTTCTGTCATCAGACTTTATAGACAATTAGTTGTTGTATGAGAATATTTGATTTTTTTGCATCTTTTTTCTTTAAGACAAAAAAAATGTTTATTTTTGCGCTAATGATACAGATGTACCCGAAAAGGTATGTTTTGGCGAGGTATTGGACACATCAATTCAAATAATGGACTATAAATCAATGAAGATTATGAAAAAAGTATTTGCTTTGGTCGCTATGGCCATGATGGGGCTGACTACTGTACAGGCTCAGGACAGTGAATTTTATGGTTTAGGTAATCGTGTTGGCGTGAGCGTAGGTGCCGGTCTCACCGGTATTACCATCGATGCAGCTACCTGTCTTACTCCTTATGTGGGAATCCGTGCCGGTGTGGATATCTTCCCCAACATCAAGATTGGTACGGAATTGGACCTGGATTTCGACGGCGCAATGAAGAGCCAGTATGAGTCTCTCTCTGGAAAACAACTGCCTTCTAAGGTTGATGTGGAGGGAAAGACCAGCATGACCACAGGTCACGTACTGTTTGATATCCATCCTTTCAAGACCGGCTTCAGAATCACTGCCGGTGCCTATTTCGGAGGTTCCAAGATTATTTCCGTGTATAACAAAGAAGATGGTGCACTGCAAGACATCTACGACTTCAACCACAGTCGTGGCGCGTTTGCACCGCTGGCAAACAATCATCCCGGTATGATTGGCTTGGCATTGGGCGACTATCTGATTGAACCCACCGAGGATGGCAACGCAGAGGCAACGCTGAAGGTCAACGGTTTCCGCCCTTATTTGGGCATCGGCTTCGGTCGTGCAGTTCCCAAGAATCGCATTGGTTTCCAGTTTGATCTTGGTGTGCAGTTCTGGGGCTCTCCCAAAGTGTATGTGCAGGACACACAGCTCACCGAGCAGAATACCAATGGCGAGGATGGCGGTGTCATCAAGACCATCAGCAAGATTTCTGTTTATCCTTGCATGAGTTTCCGACTCACAGGAAGAATCCTCTAATCGTAACAGGTAGAATTACAGAATACATTTAAAAAAGAATGGGACTCCACAGATGATGATATGTCTGTGAAGTCCCATTGCCTTTTTTTTGCTTCTTACAGCAGGGTGATGCCCTCGTCGCTGATGGCAATCAGGCGTTGTCGGTACAGGTCGCCCACTGCTTTCTTGAATGTCTTCTTGCTCACCTTGAACAGCATGGTTATCTCTGCAGCATCACTCTTGTCGCAAAGATGGCACTTGCCGTCATGCTCTTTCAGATATTGCAGAAGCGTGGTGCTGAAGTCAAGCGCCAGCTGTCTGCCCGTGCGCTGTATGGTGATGTCCATTTTTCCGTCTTGCCTGATGTGGTCCACATATCCCGTGAGCGTGTCTCCGGTATGTAGCGCGCGGAAAATCTGGTTATCGTAAATCAGTCCCTGAAACTTGTTGTCAACAATCACCTTGAATCCCAGGTCGGTCTTCTGCCACACCAGCAGTTGCACCTCATCACCGTGCTTGTAGGGAGGGCGCTCTGTAGAGAGGTGCTTTTCCACTTTGGCAGTCGCCATGATGCGGTAGCTGTCCTCGTCCACTTTCACATAAACCACGTAGTGGTGGCCCTGTACCATTCTCTGCTTCTGCTCGCGGAACGGGCAAAACAGGTCTTTCATCAGTCCCCAGTTCAGGAATGCGCCGAATTCGTTGACCCATGCCACTTCCAGACAGGCAAACTGTCCCACCGTGGCCAATGGCTGCAGGGTGGTGGCTATCAGCCGTTCGTCCTGGTCCAGATACAGGAACACGTCTATTTCGTCACCCGGCTTGCATCCTTTGGGTACATATCTTGTGGGTAGCAGAATCTCTCCGTGGTCTCCGCCGTCCAGATACATGCCGAAGTCCACCTCCTTCACTACCTTGAGGCGGTTGTTTTTTCCAAGTTCTATCATTCTGTTGCTGTTATAATAGGTTCACATTCCTCCACACCGCTTTCAATCATGCCGTCGGCCATGTGTATGGTGCGGTCGGTTATCGAAGCCAGATGCTCATCGTGGGTCACGATGACGAAGGTCTGTCCGTATTCGTTGCGCAGGTCAAAGAAAAGCTTGTGCAGGTCTTCCTTGTTCTTCGAGTCCAGACTGCCCGAAGGTTCGTCCGCAAAAATCACCGACGGCTCGTTCATCAGTGCGCGTGCCACGGCAATACGCTGGTTCTCACCGCCCGACAGTTCGCCGGGCTTGTGTGCCGCCCTGTCTTCCAGTCCCATGAACTGCAGCAGTCTTGTCGCCCTCTCCTTGGCTTTGGCGGTGCTTGTGCCCGCTATGTATGCCGGAATCATGATGTTCTCGATGGCGGTAAACTCCGGCAACAGCTGGTGGAACTGGAATACGAATCCTATTTCCTGGTTGCGGAATTGTGATAACTTCTTGCTTTTGAGTTGTAGCGTATGGGTACCGTTGATGATGATGTCGCCCTTGTCGGGCTTGTCCAGAGTGCCCATAATCTGCAGCAGGGTGGTCTTGCCAGCCCCGCTGGGTCCAACGATGCTCACCACCTCTCCTTTGTTGATGTGCAGGTCGATGCCCTTGAGCACCTGCAGTGAGCCGAAACTCTTTTCTATTCCTTGGATGTCTATCATGAGAAATGTTTTTTAATCCAGTTGATAATCGGTGCGTATGCACTCTCCTGTTCCAGATGCTGCGGTGCCGTGAATGTCATGGTGTCTTGCATCTGGCCGTTCTGGTCGGGGTAGATGATCATCAGGTTGCACTGCGTGAAAGCCTGTGTCAGTTCCCAGGGCAGGTTTTCAAACGCCCGCTTGTACGATACCGTACCGCTTCGTGCCGTGATGACCACCAGCAGATGGTCTGCGTTGACCTTGGATTTCAGTTGTGTCAGTTCCATCCAGTGCGCCATGATTTCATACTCAGCCCTCACCTCCGGATGCCTTTCGGCAAGATAGCGTGCTATCAGCGAGTTGGTATTCGCCCTGCCGTGGAAGATGATTCTGCACCCTAAGTTGCCTGCCAGTCGTGCCAGCCTCTCTATCCAGCGGTAGAACCCCGGTTCGTATTCCACCCTCGAAGGCACTGCCACCTGGATGCGTCTCAGGGTGTTGAGGGGCTGCTGTATGCGGCAGATGATGATTTGCCTGTTGATGTCGCTGATGAGTCCCTGCGTATAGGCACCCCAGAAGCTGTCGCCGGGCGAGGTAGGGCGGTGTAGTCCCATCACTATTTCACTGGCATCGTTCTCCTTGAAGGCATGCTTGATGCCATTGGCTATGTTGGTGGCAAGCCTGCTTTGCGTCTGCATGCGCACGTCGGCTGCAGTGGCTGTGCTCACAGCGTGCTGCAGTATGCGCAGTCCTTTGGCGCGGTTGCTGCTGCTGTCCACATTGTCATACACCACGTTGATACCTATCAGTCCGCGGTTCAGCTTCTTGTTGCGCATCATGATGGCAAGCTGTACCAGGTCGTCGGCATCCTCGGGATGCTGCAGCGGCAACATCATCTTCTCGTCATCACCCGTCCTGTCGGGGGTATGCGGTTCCTTTTGCTCCTTCAGCAAGATGCCTTGTGCGGCATTCTCCACCACGATGGAGCTGATGATACAGGTAAAGAGAATCATCATCACCACGCCGTTCAGCATGTTCACATCCACCAGATAACCGTTGGCAGTCTTCATGTTGATACCCACCATGGTCATGGCGATGCCGCCTGCAGCATGTGCCTCGGTAAGTCCGAACATGATGTGCGCGCTATGCCCCTTGATACGGAAACAGAAGGCAGAGGCGTAGGCTGCAAGGGCTTTGGTTACGGTGCCCACCACCACCATGCACAGTGCGATGAACAGGGTGGCTGTGCTGTGGAAGAGTACGCTGATGTCGATAAGCATGCCCACACCAATCAGGAAATAGGGGATGAACAGCGCATTGCCGATAAACTCTATGCGGTTCATCAGCGGAGATACGCTGGGGATGAACCGGTTGAGCACCAGTCCCGCAATGAAGGCGCCGAAGATGCCCTCCAGTCCGCACAGGTCGGCTACGGCGGCACAGCAGAACAGCAGTGACAGCACATAGATGTAGAGCATCACCGAGTCGGCATACCTGCTGAAGAACCACCTTGTGAGACGGGGCAATACCAGCATGGCTACCACGCAGTACATCACCACCTTGGCGGCAAACATCACCCAGAAGGTGATACCTATGTCACCGTTGCCGCTTCCGATGCCTACAATTACAGCCAGAATCAGGAGCGACAAGATCAGTGCAATCATCGACGATCCCACACTCAGTGCCACACTGGGATGCTTCTGCAAACCGTATTTGCACACGATGGGGTAGGCGATAAGCGTGTTCGATGACAGGATACACGCCAGCAGGAGCGAGGCAAGCGAGGAGTAGCCAAGTAGCGTGAGCCCCACGAAATAACTGGTGACAAAGGGAATGATGAATGTGAGCAGACCGAACAGGATAAAGTGAAACCTCTTTTTCTTCAGGTTGTTCAGGTCCAGCTCCAGACCCGCCAGAAACATGATGTA
>CALZXH010000048.1 GCA_945830055.1 uncultured Prevotella sp. | reverse complement strand
GGCTGCTTTCGCAGTAGCAAGTATCGCAGCAAGTGCACAGGTTTATGTTGGTGGTGGCCTCGGCTTCAGCTCTGACAAGGCTGCTCATCACGAAAGTGTTGAGGTAAAAGCTAAGAATACCATCAAAATTCTTCCTGAAGTTGGTTACAAGCTTGATGACAAAATGGCTGTCGGTATCGCCCTCGGCTTCAATCATTCAAAGCAGGGTGACGCTAAGTCAACTGGTTTCTCTGTAGCTCCTTACTTCCGTTACACTTTCGTAAAGTGGAACAATGTAGGTCTGTTCGCAGATGCTCAGTTCGCTTATGAGAACCTGAAGGACGAGAATGTTCAGGGTGGTCAGAAGGTTGAGGAAAAGACCAATACCTGGAGCCTTGGCATTAAGCCCGGTGTATCTGTTGACTTGACTGAGAACGTTACATTCTTGGCTAAGGTTGGATGGTTGGGTTACCGCTCATCTAAGCCCGACGGAGACGGTATGAAGGCTTCTTCTGAGTTTGGTGTAGATGCTGACCTCACAAACCTTTCATTCTCTATGCTGTTCAACTTCTAATTCAAGAATTTAGATTAGCAAAGTATAGCGCTCGGTCTTTAGGACCGGGCGTTTTTTTGTATTTACTCTCATGAAGGCAAGTGATAATCCCTTCGATGGTTCTGAAGATGCCTTCATTCACCTGTCAGATTGTCTGATGTCATATCACGAATATTTTTTGCACACTGCCCAAGTAGTGTGCGCAATTTATGCCTTTTAGCATTTAAAATACATTAAAACACGGCTCTTTTGTGCCTTTTTTCTGATTGTTTAGCGTAATTTTGCATATATAACAAGGAAAAAAGGTATATCATAATGTTTGAAAACTTAAGCGAAAGACTCGAACGGTCATTTAAAATACTGAAAGGTGAAGGCAAGATCACCGAAATCAATGTGGCCGAAACACTGAAGGATGTGCGTAGGGCACTGCTCGATGCCGACGTCAATTACAAGGTGGCAAAGACCTTTACCGACGGTGTGAAGAAGAAGGCCATGGGTATGAACGTGCTCACAGCTGTCAAGCCAGGACAACTGATGGTGAAGCTGGTGCACGACGAACTTGCCGAGTTGATGGGCGGAAAGGCGGTGGAAATGAAACTGGAAAACCGTCCTGCCATCATCCTGATGTCTGGTTTGCAGGGCTCCGGTAAGACTACCTTCAGCGGTAAGCTCGCCAACATGCTGAAAAACAAGCAGCACAAGAACCCCTTGCTGGTGGCTTGCGACGTCTATCGCCCTGCTGCCATCGAACAGTTGAAGGTGGTGGGTGAGTCTGTCGGCGTTCCCGTTTATTGCGAACCCGAGAGCAAGGATGTGGTGGCAATAGCACATAATGCCATCAAGCAGGCCAAACAGGAGAATTACAATGTGGTCATCATCGATACCGCAGGCCGCTTGGCTGTAGATGAGGAGATGATGGACGAAATAGAGCGGCTGAAGAATGCGGTCAATCCCGACGAGACCCTCTTTGTGGTTGACTCCATGACCGGTCAGGATGCCGTCAATACCGCCAAGGAGTTCAACGACCGTCTGGATTTCGACGGAGTGGTGCTTACCAAGCTCGATGGCGATACCCGTGGCGGTGCTGCCCTCTCTATACGTACTGTGGTTACCAAACCCATCAAGTTTGTGGGTACGGGAGAGAAGATGGAAGCCATCGACGTGTTCCATCCCGACCGTATGGCAGACCGTATCCTCGGCATGGGCGACATCGTGAGTCTGGTGGAGCGTGCCCAGGAGCAGTTTGATGAGAAGCAGGCACGCGAACTGGAGAAGAAAATACGTAAGAACCAGTTCGACTTCAACGACTTCATGTCGCAGATACAGCAGATCAAGAAGATGGGCAACATCAAGGACCTGGCTGCCATGATTCCCGGAGTGGGCAAGGCTATCAAGGATGTGGATATCGATGAAAACGCTTTCAAGAACATCGAGGCCATCATCAACAGTATGACCCCCAAGGAGCGCACCAATCCCGAGATACTCAACCAGAGCCGCCGCAACCGCATCGCCAAGGGTTCGGGTACCAACATACAGGAGGTGAACCGTCTTATCAAGCAGTTCGACCAGATGCGCAAGATGATGAAGATGGTCACAGGCATGTCCAGCAACAGGATGATGCAGATGGCAAACGCCATGAAAATGATGAAACACTAACGGCGGTGGATTTCAGAACCCGCTAAAAACCAAGATACTCATGCAATTGATAGACGGTAAGGCTACGGCAGCCCTGATAAAAGCCGAGATAGCAGCAGAAGTGCAGCAGATCATGGAGGCCGGAGGCAAGCAACCCCACTTGGCAGCCGTGCTGGTGGGCCACGACGGTGGTTCGGAGACATACGTGAAGAACAAGGTGCTGGCATGTGAGGCGTGCGGATTCAAATCGACCCTGATACGCTTTGAAGACAACGTGTCAGAGCAGGAGCTGCTGGCATGTGTAGATAAACTCAACAAGGATGCCGATGTGGATGGCTTCATTGTGCAGTTGCCTCTCCCCAAACATATTGACGAGCAGAAGATTATCGAGGCGATTGACTACCGCAAGGACGTGGATGGTTTCCATCCCGTCAACGTGGGGCGCATGGCCATCGGTCTGCCTTGTTTCATCTCTGCCACGCCGTTGGGTATCATCACCCTGTTGCAGCGTTATGGTGTAGCCACCAGCGGCAAGAAGTGTGTCATCTTGGGGCGCTCCAATATCGTGGGCAAGCCTATGGCACAGCTGATGATGCAGAAACAGTATGGAGACGCTACCGTGACAGTATGCCACAGCCGTTCCACCACACTGAAGGAGGAATGCAGGCAGGCCGACATCATCATCGCCGCCATCGGCAAGCCCGACTTCGTCACGGCCGACATGGTGAAGCCCGGTGCCGTGATTATTGATGTGGGTACCACCCGTGTGCCCGATGCCACCCGCAAGAGCGGCTACCGCCTTAACGGTGACGTGAAGTTTGATGAGGTGGCACCCCTCTGCAGCATGATAACCCCTGTGCCGGGTGGAGTAGGGCCCATGACTATCTGTTCGCTGATGAAGAACACCTTGGCGGCAGGCAAAAAGGAGTACTACCGATAACCTGTAACGGGAAAATCCGGAGTATAGTGAAGCAAAACAACCAAAATAGTTTATGACTGCCGAAGAATACTACCAGCAAGGCAATTGTTACCGCAAACAGGGCAGGTGGGCTGATGCCATCAACCAATACACCATGGCGGAGGAACTCGACCCTGACAGTCCTGCGGTGGAAGCAAAGCAGATGCTCAACGACATCATGGGCTATTATAACAAGGATATGTATAATCCGTGAAAAAGTTGAATGGCAATGAGTAAGATTAAAGGAGCCATTGTAGTCGATACCGTAAGGTGCAAGGGATGTGCCCTCTGTGTGGTGGCTTGTCCCAAGCAGGTGATTGCAGTGGGGAAAAAGGTAAACGTGAACGGCTATCCTTACGCAGAAGCGGTTCGTGGGGAAGACTGTATCGGATGTGCCTCCTGCGGCATCGTTTGTCCTGACGGGTGCATCACCGTTTACAAGAAAAAACTGGACTAAAGGAGGGTATGAAGATGGCAGAACAACAAGAAGTGACACTGATGAAAGGCAACGAGGCTATAGCCCGTGCCGCCATACGATGTGGAGTGGATGGATTCTTTGGCTATCCCATCACCCCGCAGAGCGAGATTATCGAGACACTGGCACTCGACAAGCCTTGGGAAACCACCGGCATGGTGGTGCTGCAGGCAGAGAGCGAGGTGGCATCCATCAATATGGTGTATGGCGCTGCCGGTGCCGGTAAAAAGGCATTCACCTCTTCCTCCAGTCCCGGTGTGGCACTGATGCAGGAAGGCATCACCTATATGGCAGGTGCCGAACTGCCCGGTGTGGTGGTCAATGTGCAGCGCGGAGGACCCGGACTGGGTACCATACAGCCCTCGCAGAGCGACTACTTCCAGGCTACCAAGGGTGGAGGCAACGGCGACTACCATGTGATTGTGCTGGCTCCCAACTCCGTGCAGGAGATGGCAGACTTCGTGGATCTGGCTTTCGAACTGGCATTCAAGTACCGCAACCCTGCCATGATACTGAGCGACGGTGTCATCGGACAGATGATGGAGCGCGTGGTGCTGCCTCCTTACAAGCCTCGCCGCACGGAAGAGGAGATAAGGCAGCAGTGCCCCTGGGCAACCATAGGAAGAACCAAGGACAGACAGCCTAATATACATACCTCGCTCGAACTGAAACCCGAGGTGATGGAGAAGCGCAACCTGCACTTGCAGGAGAAATACCGCACCATCCAGGAGAACGAGGTGAGATACGAGCAGATGCTCTGCGATGATGCCGACTATATCATCGTGGCATTCGGAAGTGCTGCCCGTATCGCTGAAAAGGCCATCAGCATCGCCCGTGGACAAGGCATCAAGGTGGGACTTTTCCGCCCCATCACCCTCTGGCCTTTCCCTGAAAAGGAGATTGCCGCTTTGGCACAAGGCAAGAAAGGGGTATTGGTGGCAGAAATCAATGCAGGACAGATGGTCAACGATGTAAGGCTGGCGCTCAACGGCAGTGTGCCGGTGGAGCATTTCGGACGTCTTGGCGGTATCGTTCCCGAACCCAACGAGATAGTGGAAGCCCTGAAGAAGATGCTGTAAAAGAGGCGGTATTGCAGTCTGCCTGTAAACAAACAACCACAAAACAAGGTTATCATGGAAGAATCAATCATTTCAGCAGAAAATATAGTGTATCAGAAACCCTCGCTGATGAACGAGGTGCCCATGCACTATTGTCCCGGATGCAGCCACGGTGTGGTGCATAAACTGGTGGCAGAGGTCATCGAAGAGATGGGTATGGAGGAGAAAACGGTGGGCGTGTGTCCCGTGGGATGCGCAGTGTTTGCCTACCGCTATCTGGATATCGACTGGCAAGAGGCTGCCCATGGCAGGGCTCCTGCCGTAGCTACTGCCATCAAGCGCCTGTGGAATGACCGTTTAGTGTTCACCTATCAGGGCGACGGTGATTTGGCTTGCATCGGTGCCTGCGAAACCATCCATGCGCTCAACAGAGGCGAGAATATCGTGATTATATTCATCAATAACGCTATCTACGGCATGACTGGCGGACAGATGGCGCCCACCACACTGCTCGGACAAAAGACAAGTACCTGTCCCTATGGCAGGGAACCTCAGTTGCATGGCTATCCCCTGAAGATCACGGAGATGGCGGCACAGTTGGAGGGCACCTGTTATGTCACCCGTCAGAGCGTGGAGAGCGTGGCTTCCATACGTAATGCCAAGCGTGCTATCCGCAAGGCTTTCGAGGCATCCATGGCAGGCAAGGGAAGCAGTCTGGTTGAGATTGTATCTACCTGCAACAGCGGTTGGAAACTGTCGCCTGTCAAGGCCAACGAGTGGATGAAGGAGCACATGTTCGCCTTCTATCCCAAAGGTGACCTGAAAAACACGCTCGACGAATAAACATCCCAAAAACAAGAAAAGATGGAAAAAGAAGTAATTATATCAGGTTTCGGCGGACAGGGAGTGCTCTCCATGGGCAAGATTTTGGCTTATTCCGGATTGATGGAGGACAAGCAGGTTACATGGATGCCTGCCTACGGACCGGAACAGCGTGGCGGAACAGCCAATGTCACCGTGATAGTGAGCGACGAGAAGATTTCATCGCCCATTCTGAGCACCTTCGATGTGGCAGTAGTGCTCAACCAGCCCTCGTTGGAGAAGTTTGAACCCAAGGTGAAGCCCGGCGGCATCCTTATCTACGACTCCTATGGTATCATCAATCCTCCAACCCGCAAGGATATTACCGTATATAAGATTGATGCCATGGATAAGGCGGCAGAGCTGAAGAACGGCAAGATTTTCAACATGATTGTACTGGGAGGCCTTCTCAAGGTGTGCCCTATCATCAGCAGCGAAGGAGTGGAAAAAGCACTCTATAAGACGCTTCCCGAAAGGCATCATGCACTTATCCCGCTCAATATGACTGCCTTTGAAGAGGGAGGGAAGATTATAATGAAGAATGAAGAATGAAGAATGGGGCTCCGCCATTCGATATTGATAGTTTGATCTTTATGATTTAGTATTGTAGGCGAAGCGTACACGTTCTGAAATCAATAGTGAAAGGGGATGAACCTGTGTTTTTTAAGGTCCATCCCCTTTGCTATTGCAGAATCTTCAGTGAGATTCTTCACTCTTCATTCTTCATTTATATATTCTTCATTTTTCACTCTTAATCTCCACGCTTTCTTCCATCTTGTTCTTCTTGTCGATGGCTTTCACGCGGATGGTGCCTGCCTCTGTGCCTGCACGCACGATGAGCACCAGCTTGCCGTTGAACAGTTTCATGACAGGTTGGGTGAATGGCTCCAGAGAGGTTGCATCACCGTTGCATACACCTTGGAATGTACCGGCACCGCTCACCTCAAAGTGTAGGGTGTTGTCGGCTGTGGGCACCTCGTTGCCATCCTTGTCGAGCATGGTCACGGTGATGAACGCCAAGTCCTTGCCGTCAGCTTTCAGAGCGGGTACCTTGCCCTCGTTTGCAGTCTCCACCTGCATGTCCAGTTTTGCCGCTTTGCCTGCCGTGCGCACAGCCTTCTCGCCGATGCGCTTGCCCTGCTCGTCATATACCACCACCTTGATTTCTCCGGGTTCATACACTACGTTGTTCCATCTCAGACGGTAGCGGTCCAGACGCTGGCTCGCATCCTTTCTCACACGTCCCTGGCTCTTGCCGTTTACAAACAGTTCTCCCTCCACACCGTTGGTGTAGCAATATACAGGTGTCACCTTGCCCTCTCTTCCCGGCCATGTCCAATGGGGCAGCAGGTGTATGGTGTTGTCCTGTGTGTTCCATTTGCTGCGGTACAGATAGTAGCGGTCTTTGGGCAGACCTGCCAGGTCGCAGATGCCGAAATAGCTTGACCTGCTGGGCCAGTAAGTGTCGTAGGGGGTAGGCTCTCCCAGATAGTCATAGCCCGTCCACACAAACTCGCCAATCACCCAGTCCTTGTCATCCTGGAAAGTCCAGTCATCGTCGGGCAGATTGCTCCATGAGCAGTATTCCGTGTCGTAGCCGTTGCATTGTCCGTCAGCGTAGGTCTTGCTGTGACCCACTTCCACGGGGAATTTGTACACTCCGCGACTGCTCACGGTAGAGGCAGTCTCCGAACCCAGAAGAAATCCCTGAGGCAGAGTCTTGAAGGCCTTGTCATATTTGTTCAGTCGGTAGTTCAGTCCCGGCACATCCATCGCAGCTGCGAATCCGCTCTTCAGGGCAGCATCCACGCGATCCATTCCCTGTGTCACCGGACGTGTGGGGTCCAGTTGGTGGCACAGATCCTGCAGATGCTTGGCTATCTTCACGCCCTCGGCACTCCACTGTTCGGGAATCTCGTTGCCTATGCTCCACATCACGATAGAGGGATGGTTGCGGTGGTTGAGTATCAGATTGGTGATATCCTTGTCTGCCCATTCCTTGAAGAAGCGGGCATATCCGTTCTTGCATTTGGGATAGAGCCACATGTCGAAGCTTTCAGCCATCACCATCATGCCCAGTGAGTCGCATACCTCCATCATCATGGTCGAAGGCATGTTGTGGGCGCTGCGGATGGCATCACAGCCCATTTCCTTCATCTGCTTGATGCGCAGGATGATGGCAGACTTGTTCTCGGCGGCACCCAGTGCGCCCAAATCATGGTGCAGGCACACGCCTTTGATCTTCCTGCTCACACCGTTGAGCTGGAAACCTTTCTCCTTTGATACGCTCACCGTGCGGATGCCCACCTTGGTGCTCTCCCTGTCCACACATTTGTTGTCTTGATAAACGCTGGTCACTAAAGTATAAAGGTAGGGTGATTCGGGCGACCACAGTTTGGGCTTCTCGATGTCCAGACTTGCCTCGTATTTGCCGTCAGCGCTGATGTCAAAGCGGTTGGCTGCCACAAAACCTCCGCGGTGGTCGTACAGGGCTATCTCCACACCCGACACCTTGCTGGCAGGCTTGCCCTTTACGGTGGTGCTCACCGCCATGGTGGCATGCTTCTCCGTTGCATCCACGGTGCGGGCAAAGGTGCTCCATCCCTCGATGCGGGTATCGCCGGTGAGTACCAGTTTCACGGGGCGGTAGATGCCGCCGCCCGGATACCATCGGCTACTCTCTTCCACATTGTTCAGATGCACCTCCAACTGGTTTTCTCCGGTATGTATGTAGGGAGTCACGTCCACTCTGAAGGCGTTGTAGCCGTATGCCCAATAGCCCGCCTGCTTGCCGTTGACATATACGGTAGGTTCGCTCATGGCACCGTCAAACACCAGTTCGGCGTGGCTGTACCCTTTCGGTATGTCCAGGGTGCGCTTGTAGTAGCCCTTGCCAATCCACGGCAGGGCACCCGAGCGTCCCGATTTCTCGCTTTTCTCTTTCTCTCCGTTCTGTTCTATGGCAACCACCTGCAAGTCCCATTTCTTGTCAAAGGGACCGCTGATTGCCCAGTCGTGGGGCACACTGACAGCAGTCCATTCCGCATTGTCGCGCGAGAACTGCCAGTCGTTTTCCAATGTCACCTCCTGTCGGGGTTGTGCCAGGGCAGAGGTTGCCACGGCAAGTGCTGTGATAAGTGTATGTCTTTTCATCATAACAGATAAGGATTGTGTTTTTATTCATTAAGTTGTCTTGTACTTCCTTTTCGATGGGGTTGAAAAAACAGAGGCGCATCAACTGTTCATGATGCACCTCTGTGATCTGTTTTCAGACAATGGCATGATATGCCCCGCCTGTGTGTTTCTTAGAATTTAGCCATCTTGATGGCGTCAATGGCGCACTCGTCTCCCTTGTTGCCCAGTTTTCCGCCGCTTCTGTCCTTCGCCTGTTGCAGGTCTTCGGTGGTCAGCAGTCCGTAGATAATGGGTATCTCGCTGCTGGTGTTGAGGCGGGCGATGCCTGCGGTAACCCCTTGGCAGATGTAGTCGAAGTGGGGGGTCTCTCCGCGTATCACGCTTCCTAAGATGATGATGGCATCATACATTCCCTTCAGGGTCATCTGGTGGGCGCCATAGATGAGTTCAAAGCTGCCCGGCACAGTCTTCACGTGTATGTTTTCAGGCAGGGCACCATGCTTCTCCAATGTAGATACGGCACCGTTGAGCAGTGCACCGGTAATCTCGGGATTCCATTCAGCCACCACAATGCCGAAGCACATATTGCTCGCATCGGGTACGGTGCTGCTGTTGTAGTCAGACAGGTTGTGCAGTGCTGTTGCCATTATTTTGTCGTTGCGCGTTCGATGTACTTGTCGATGAGGCCAGCCTGATAGGAATCAAAGTACTTGTCCTTGATTTCCTGATACAGTTTCAGAGCCTCCTCTTTCTTGTCCTGGCTCTCCAGTATCTCACCGGCCTGCAGCAGGAACAGGGGCGACAGGGTGCTGTTGTCGGCGTGCTTGGCAGCCTTCTTCAGTTGCTCCACAGCCTTGTCCAGCTGGTTCTGGTGGGCATATACATTGCCTAATGCGCCTTCTGCAGCGGGGCTTATCATCTGGTCGTCCTTGGGAGAGAACTTGTCAATCCATGCAGCAGCCTCTTCCCATTTCTCCAGTTTGGCATAGCAGAGTCCTGCATAGAGTTTTGCTAAATTGCCGGCATCGGTGCTTCCATATTCTTCAGCCACGCTGAGGAAACCTGCAAAACCGGTACTGTCGCCCTTCAGCGCTTTCTCGTACTGTTCTTCCATAAACAGCTGCTGGCCTTTTGCCAGTGCGGTGCTTGCCTTTTCTGCGCGCGGACCGCTGTAGTATGTCTGGAAGAGAGACACACCGGCTACGATCACGATGATGGCTATCACGCAAGCAACGATAACTTTCTTGTTCTTCAATAAGAATGATTCTGAACTGTTGAGCACTGCAGCATCCTGTGCGGCAGTTGTCTTTTCATTTTTGTTTGCCATGAGTATTATTTAATTTTTGTTTTTCTCTTTGTTTGGGCGGTGTTTCCGATGGCTGCATACGCTGGTGTGCGTGCCGTCCGAAAGTACACCACATAAAGCGTGGCAAAATTACAGAAAATATAGGAGATACTGAAATTTATGACATACTTTTTTCGTCTTTCATTGATAAATCCCGTAACTTTGCAGTGGTTTTGCCAGATGGCATCATCCCTTTTTATTCAAAGAATGGTTCTACACGACTTGTCCATCATCAATTACCGCAACATTGCGGGTGCAGCGCTCCGTTTGTCACCTAAACTCAACTGTTTTATAGGGCACAATGGGGCGGGAAAGACCAATGTGCTCGATGCGGTGTATTACCTTTCGTTCTGCCGCAGTTCGTTCAATCCCATCGACACGCAGCTCATCAGGCATGAGGCCGACTTCTTCATGCTCGACGGCAACTATCTTACCGATGCCAACGAGCCGCTCAACGTGTATTCGGGACTGAAAAAGGGTAGCAAGAAACATTTCAAGAAGGACAAGAAGGAGTACCGCAGACTCTCCGAGCACCTCGGTACCATCCCGATGGTGATGGTGGCGCCGGCAGACTCCCTGCTCATCGACGGGGGCAGCGAGGAGAGGCGTAAGCTGATGGATATTGTCATCGCACAGTACGACCGCAGCTACATCGAGGCACTCAACCTCTACAACCGCGTGTTGCAGCAGCGTAATGCCATGCTCAAGGAAGAACAGGAACCTGATGCGGAACTGATGGGTGTGCTGGAGATGCAGATGGCTGATGCCGGCGAACGCATTTTCAGAAGCCGTACTGCCTTTGTGGAAGAACTGATTCCGCTGTTCCGCCATTACTATGAGGCCATCTCTTCCAATAGGGAAGAGGTGGGCATCTCCTATATCTCCCACTGTCAGCGTGGCTCTTTGCTGCAGGTGATACAGCAAGACCGCTTCAAGGACAGGGCGGTGGGCTATTCCCTCCACGGTGTGCATCGCGACGACCTGGTGTTTACCATCGCAGGGCATCCCATGAAGCGCGAGGGAAGCCAGGGGCAGAACAAATCCTTTGTCATTGCGCTCAAGCTGGCGCAGTTCGATTTCCTGCGGCGTACAGGCAACCGCCATGTGCCTATCCTGCTGCTGGATGACATCTTCGACAAGCTGGATGCCGAACGGGTGGAGCAGATAGTGAAGTTGGTTTCGGGCAAGGACTTCGGACAGATATTCATCACCGATACCAACAAGGAGCATCTGGACCGTATTCTCGACAGGTGTTCCTACGACTACAAGATTTTCCGTGTCAGCGGCGGAGAGATCACAGAAGACAACCGACAGGAGACAGACGTATGTTCAGACGGGATGTAAAGAACTTGAGCGACCTGATTATGCGCAACCTGCGCACACAGGGACTGGAGACTCCCTTGCTGCAGAGGAGGCTCATTGCCGCGTGGCCCGAGGTGGCAGGTTCCGTGGTGGCGCGTTACACCACCCAGGTGGTCATACGCAACCAGACCCTCTATGTGTCGCTCGTCAATGCCGCCCTGCGTGCCGACCTCACCATGAACCGTATGACCTATGTGAAGCAGCTCAACGATATCGTGCAGGCGCAGATTATCACCGATATCCGTTTTGTGTAGGCAGTCAGCCTCATTTCCCCCCTTTTGTTTCCACTTTTCCTATCACCTCATCCATCCTTACATCGGTAGAGGTGGCGGGCAATATGCCGTCGATGAGCTGGAAGGGGAAACAGATGCCTATTTTGTAGGCTCCGGACAGCAGTGGCAGCAGGCGGTCGTAGTAGCCCTTGCCGCGCCCCAATCGGTGGCAGCTGGTGTCGAATGCCATGCCGGGAACAATGGCAAGGTCTATCTCATCATAGGCTGTAAAGGCGGTGCCATGGGGTTCCATGATGCCGTAGGCACCTTTTTGCAGCGACTTGTCGCCTTCATACCTGCATAGCTCCATGGAGGTATCTCCCGTTACATGGGGCAGCAATACCGTCTTCTCCTTTGCCGCCTCGTCTATCCAGTGACAGGTGTCCACCTCATCGGGCAGGGCGTGGTACAGCAATACGCAGCGGGCGGCTTTCCACCGCCCGCTCTGTTTTACTGCCTCGATGATACCAGCCGACATGACCTTCAGCTCATCGGTGCTGTATGCTGCCTTTCTCCGGCGTATCTCTTCACGCCATGCTCTCTTGTCCATCGCTACCGAAGTTATTTCTTTGGCTTGTCTGCAACAGATGCCGCTTCTTCCTTCCGAGGGAAGGAACGCCCCTCTTTGAACACCTTGACAGCCTCTTTGATGCAGTTGTCGTCCTGATTGATGTATTCCATGAAGGCATTATCGTCAAGGATGTTGTAGATGATGCGGCCGCAGATGGCGGTTTGCAGCAGTTGGTACGACTTCTTGATCATCAGGTTGCGCCGTTTCAATCCGTTCTTCTCCGCATACTGTGCAAAGGCGTTCACCAGATTCTGCTTTTCCAGATACTTGCTCAGCGGGCGCATCTCGGTATATTGCTTCAGCTTCTCGCGGTGACTGTCGGTATATTCATAGGTAAACTGCATTATCAGTCCCGTCATGCTCGCCTCCTTATAATAAGATGTGTAGCCCAGGGTGTCTTCGGGGATGAAGATGTCGGGGGTGATGCCTCCGCCTCCATATACCGTCCTGCCCAGTGCTGTATGGTAGGCAGGTCCCTGGTGCTTGATGCTGTCTTGCGAGAACAGTTCACCATGCTGGTACCTGTTGAGCAGGTCTTCCTCATAGTCCTTGTCCTCTCCCGAGGTGTACGGGCGCTGTATGCACCTGCCCGACGGACTGTAGTAGCGTGCGATGGTGAGTCGTATCATCGACCCGTCATTGAAGGCGATGGGCTGTTGTACCAGTCCCTTGCCAAACGAGCGCCTGCCTATCACGGTGCCCCTGTCGTTGTCTTGGATGGCACCTGCCAGAATCTCTGTGGCAGAGGCGGAAATCTCATCGATGAGCACCACTATCGGAATGTTCTGGTAAGTGCCTCTTCCGTCGCTCTTGTACTCCTGTCGGGGCGATTTCCTGCCCTGGGTATATACTATCAGTTTGTTCTTGGGCAGAAACTCGTTGGCTATCTGTACGGCAGAGGTAAGGTAGCCGCCACCGTTGCCGCGCAGGTCGATGACCAGGTTGCTGAATCCCTCCTGCGACAGGCGGGCAAGGGCGATGAGCAGTTCGGGATAGGTGGTTTCTCCGAAGTTCTTGATGCGTATGTAGCCCGTCTTGTCATCCAGCATGTAGGTGGCGTTGATGCTCTTTTGCGGTATGTCACCCCGGGTCACCGTGATGCTCAGGGGCTTCTTCTCTCCGAAGCGTTTGATGCCCAGTTTCACCTTGGTGTCCTTGGGACCCTTCAGCTTCTTCATTGCCATCTCGTTGGTCAGCTTCTTGCCTACGAATGAAGAGTCATCTACGCTGATGATCTTGTCACCGGCAATCACTCCTGCACGCTCTGCCGGTCCGTTGCCTATCACGTTCTGTACCCTCAGCGTGTCGTTATTGATGACAAATTCCACACCGATGCCCGAGAATGAGCCCTTCAGCCGGTCGTTCTCTTCCTGCACGTCTGCGGCAGGGATGTAGGCGGAGTGGGGGTCCAGTTCTGCCAGCAGTTTGGGCATGGCTTTCTCCACGATGCCGTTGATGTCCACGGTATCTACATACTGGTCGTCCACTATTCTCAGCAGGTTGTTCAGTTTGTTGCTGCTGGAGTTGATGATGCTCAAGCGGTTGCCTGAGTAGTGACCGGAGATGAAGGTGCCCACAAAGATGCCCACTACGGCAGAGACAGCCATCAGCAGGGGGGTGAAGTGTTTGGTCTTGTTGCGGTTCATTCGTGTCAGTGTTATTCGTCAATGTTCAGGTATTCCACCTCGATACCCGCCTTTTTCAGCAGGTTGATGCCGTCTTCCAGGCGGTACAGTTCGCCGTAAACCACGCGTTTGATGCCTGCCTGGATGATGAGTTTGGCGCATTCTATGCAGGGCGATGCGGTGACATACAGGGTGGCACCCTCGCTGTTGTTGGAACTGCGTGCCAGTTTGGTGATGGCGTTGGCTTCGGCATGTAGCACGTAGGGTACGGTCACGTTGTTCTCGTCCTCGCAGCAGTTCTCAAAACCGCTGGGCGTACCGTTATAGCCGTCGCTGATAATCATGTTGTCCTTCACCACGATGGCTCCTACCTGTCTGCGCTTGCAGTAGCTGTTTTCTGCCCATATCCTTGCCATGCGCAGGTATTTTCTGTCCAGTTGCTGTTGTTTCATTCCTTCTTCAGGTTGCTTCCTTTATTTGGGTTGTTTCTTGGGTCTGATGCCGTTGCGTTTCAGCAGGGCGTCGATGGTGGGTTCGCCTCCGCGGAAGCGTTTGTAGAGGGTCATGGGGTGTTCGGTACCTCCCTTTGACAGGATGTTCTCCCTGAAGCTTGCTGCCGTCTTGCGGTCGAAGATGCCGTGCTTCTTGAACACACTGAAGGCATCAGCCTCCAGCACCTCTGCCCACTTGTAGCTGTAGTAGCCGGCGGCATAGCCTCCTGCCATGATGTGGCTGAACTGTACGGTCATGCAGGTATCGGGCAGTTGCGGTGTCACCATCGCCTTGCTCCACGCCTTCTTCTCAAAGGTCAGTATATCCTCGTCAAAGGCTTCGTGTTTGGTGTAGTATGCCATGTCGAGCAGTCCGAAACTCACCTGTCGCAGGCAGCCGTATGCCACCATGAAATTGCGGCTCTTCACGATGCGTTTCAGCAGACTGTCGGGCAGGGGTTCGCCTGTCTGGTAGTGGAAGGCGAACTGGTTCAGGAACTCCTTCTCCACGGAGTAGTTCTCCATGAACTGTGAGGGAAGTTCCACAAAGTCCCACCATACGTTGGTGCCGCTGAGACTCTCGAAACGGGTGTTGGCGAACATGCCATGCAGGGCGTGCCCGAACTCATGCAGAAAGGTTTCCACCTCGCCCAGGGTGAGCAGTGCCGGCTTTTCGTCAGTAGGCTTCGACAGGTTCATCACCACGCTCACGTGGGGGCGCACATTCTCGCCTTTGCGGTCTATCCATTGCCCCTGATATTCTGTCATCCACGCGCCTCCCTGCTTGCCCTTGCGCGGATGGAAGTCGGCGTAGAATACAGCCAGATAGCTGCCGTCTTCGTCGAACACCTCGTAGGCTTTCACGTCGGGATGGTACACGGGAATGTCGTGGTTCTCCTTGAAGGTGATGCCATAGAGGCGGTTTGCCAGTCCGAACACTCCGTCAATCACCTTGTCCAGCTGGAAGTAGGGGCGCAGCATCTCGCCGTCTATGTTGTACTTCTCCAGTTGCAGTTTGTGCGAGTAATAGCCGAAGTCCCAGGGCTGCATCCTGAAGTCCTTACCCTCCGTCTTGCGTGCCAGCCGTTCTATCTCCTCCACCTCTTTGATGGCGGTGGGCTTGTAGGCGTCTATCAGGTTGTCGAGCAACTGATACACATTGCGCACCTTGCCTGCCATGCGGTGCTTCAGCACATAGTCGGCGTAGCACTTGTAGCCCAGCAGTTGGGCTATCTCGCGCCTCAGGTTCACGATGCGCTTACATATCTCCATGTTGTTCTCGCTGTTGTCGTGGGTACACACCGTGTTCTTCGCCATGTACATCTTTTGGCGCAGGTCACGCTGTGTGGAGTAGGTCATGAACGGACTGTAACTGGGACTGTCGAGTGTAAACACCCATCCCTCCTTGCCTTGTTCCTTGGCTGTCTGTGCGGCTGCCTCGCGCCGTGATTCGGGCAGACCGTCGAGCTGCTCTTCGTCGGTGATATGCAGGGTGAAGGCCTTGTTCTCTTTCAGCAGGTTCTGCGAGAACTGCAGGGTCAGCATGCTCGCCTCCTCGGTCAGTGCGCGCAGTCGCTCCTTGTCCTCATCGCTCAGCAGGGCACCCCCTCTCACCAGTCCTTCATAGGTATCGTCGAGCAGCCTTTGCTCCTCGGGGGTCAGTCTCCTGTGGTGCAGGTGTACCGCCTTGATGCGCTCAAACAGCTTTTTGTTCAGGCGCACGTCGTTGGCGTGCTTGGTCAGTATGGGCTGCATCTTCTGTGCCAGTGCGTCCATCTCATCGTTGGTCTCCGCACTGAGCAGGTTGAAGAACACGGAAGAAACCCTCGACAGCAGGTCATAATATCCCTCGCTGTCATCGTCTTTGTTGAGTATCGTATTGTCAAAGGTGGGCTTTTCCGTACTGTTGATGGTCTTCTCAATCAGTTCGTTGTCTCTTTTGATGCCCTCCATAAACGCCTCTTCATAGTCGGCGAGTGTGATACGGTCGAAGGGAGCCGTGTCGTGCGGTGTATTGTAGGGGACCATGAAGGGGTTTACCCTCACAGTCTTCTCGTCGTTGTTGGTAAGTTCCATACTCTTTCTCTATATTGTATAATGTAAAGACGGTGCAAAGGTACTTTAATTTCCGCAATAGTAGGTCATTCATAGTCGTATTTTGCGCTTTTGACTTCGTTATTTTGTTAAAAAAATGTGTAATTCAAAAAAAAAACTTATCTTTGTGGTGTGATAGGTGGAGAAGTATTCTTTTTCAACCTGTCAAAAGTATAAACGTGTTATTTACTTTAAAACTATTTAGTATGAAGAAATTGTTTGCTTTGGTGGCTCTCTGTGTAGCCACAGTAGGTGTTTCTGCACAGAGTGAGGTGGGTACATTCTCATTGCAGCCGAAAATTGGTTTGAATGTTTCTTTCCTTACGAATGTTGAAAATAGCAGTATTGAATTTCTGAATTCCGTACAGGAAGGAGATCGTGATGTGAATTTTGGCTTTGCTGCAGGTGTGGAAGCCGAATACCAGCTTACCCCGATGATTAGCGTTGCTGCTGGTTTGCTCTATTCAATGCAAGGAACAAAATGGGCAGATATTGAAAGTTCTGGAATGGACTTAAAGTTAATGGATAAGGATCGTAAGATAGAACTTGGCTATCTGAATATTCCTATTGTTGCCAATTTCTATGTGGCAAAAGGTTTTGCTTTGAAAGCCGGTGTGCAGATGGGCTTCCTGGTGAACGACAAAGCAAAGTACACTTATTATGAAAATGATGAACAGCGTGAAGTGAAAGTTTCTGGCGATGTGAAAGGTGTTAAGAAGTTTGACCTTTCTATTCCTCTCGGTGCTTCTTATGAATTTGACAACCATGTGGTTATCGATGCTCGCTACAACCTGGGTCTTACCAAGGTTTGTGAAGGTAAAGAAGGCAAGTCATCCAAGAATAGCGTTATCCAAGTTACTGTAGGCTATAAGTTTGAACTCTGATTCCGGAACAATTTAGAATATCATAACACGAGGGATGCTCTTATTGGGGCATCCCTTATTTTGATATCTGTTCATAAGCGTCCAAATATTATACAGAGCCTTGTCATACATAGTTAGAATGTATAAGTAATTCAGTGTCAGTTGTTTGTAGTTAATACGGTAGAAAAGTGGATAGGGTTTTATTTATGGGATTAAAGAAAGTGAAGATTTAACGATTTTAACCTTCATTTAGGCGAAAATGTAAGGAGATGATGGCAATTTGAGCGGAAAAGAGGGTTTTAAGGCTATTGTCTCTGTCTTATCTTTGGGTGCTCCACAGAGGCTCGTCCTGCCAGCTGCCTGATGGGAAGCCCAATGCTCCAAGGTCAACTTCGGGATATTCGGCAAAGAGAGCGAGCATCTTATCCAGCATGTCGTTGCCTGGAGATATGATGTTGAGGAAATACTTGATGATGCACATGTTAAAATATATGCGGAGCTGGTCTGTAGGTAAAGTAATCCATGGGCAGTCCTGGCGATCCGGCATTGTTGCACGTATTGTATATGCTTTATTCCATACACGAGCATGGTGACAACAAGCATTTCTTGTCAGTGTGACAATGGTCATCCATGACTCAAAAGGTGCTATCTGCAAGAAGAAGGACTGTGATACTCGTTTTTTATCTTCTTGTTCTTGATATTTGAATATATATTGGTCAATACTCCCAATGGCAGAATTTCCGATAGCATCCATGCAGGAGGATAAGGATCAGAATAGGTTTCCCGGAAATGAGTAATGAATTCCTCTTTGGAGTGGTTCAGTTCATC
>CALZXH010000047.1 GCA_945830055.1 uncultured Prevotella sp. | reverse complement strand
TTGAGCCATGTCTCGCGGAACTGCACGCGGATATAGTCAACGAGCTTCTGCTTCAGGCCTTTGCGAGTCTTCCAGATTTCCTCGTCATCCACATTATAGATAGCCTCCCAGATGCTCTGGTTGCTCTGGTCTGACATGAAGTTCTTGTCGAAATGCTTGCCGTAAAGCTGCTTCCACTCAGTGGCAGCCCATGTGGGGAAGTGAACACCGTTGGTGACGTATCCCACGTGGTTCTCCTCGGGATAATAGCCGTTCCAGATAGGAGCGAACATCTTCTGTGATACCCATCCGTGGAGTTTGGACACACCGTTCACCTCCTGACAAGTATTGCATGCGAATGTTGACATGCAGAACTTCTCACTGTGGTTGTCGGGGTTGGTGCGGCCCATACCAATGAATTCATCCCAAGAGATACCGAGCTTGGCAGGATAACCGCCCATGTACTTGCCGAAGAGACCCTCGTCGAAGTAGTCGTGACCGGCAGGCACCGGAGTGTGAACAGTATAGAGAGAAGATGCGCGAACGAGCTCCATAGCCTGGTTGAATGTCAGACCGCTCTCGATATAGTCGCAAAGACGCTGCAGGTTGCAAAGGGCGGCATGACCCTCGTTGCAGTGATAAACATCCTTCTTGATGCCAAGCTTCTTGAGCAGCAGCATACCACCGATACCGAGCAGGATTTCCTGCTTCAGACGGTTCTCCCAGTCGCCACCATAGAGCGAGTGGGTGATAGGCTTGTCAAACTCAGAGTTCATGTCGTTGTCGGTGTCGAGCAGATAGAGCTTTACACGACCCACATTAGCTACCCATACAGAGGCGTGTACTTGATAGTTGGTGTAGGGTACATCCACTACCAATGGGTTACCGTCGTTGTCATAGACACGCTCTACGGGGATGGAGTTGAAGTTCTGAGCCTCGTACTTGGCAATCTGCTGTCCGTCCATGCTCAGAGTCTGAGTGAAGTAACCGAAACGATAGAGGAAACCAACGGCACACATATCAACGTTGCTGTCGGAAGCCTCCTTCACATAGTCACCGGCGAGCATACCAAGACCGCCAGAGTAAATCTTCAGTGCAGAGTGGATACCATACTCCATGCAGAAGTATGCTACAGACGGGCGTGTGCTGTCGGGCTTCACGTCCATGTACTCGCGGAAGTTCTTATAAACACCCTTAATGCGTTTCATCAAAGCCTCATCCTTCACAATCTCCTCCTTACGGTCAAAGCTCAGACGCTCGAGCAGCAACACAGGATTGTGCTTAACAGCGCTGTAGAGCTCTGGATCGAGATCCCTAAACAAATCACGTGCCTCGAAATTCCATACCCACCAAAGGTTGTGTGCAATCTCGTCAAGACACTTCAGCTCCTCGGGAAGTGTTGACTTTACAACAAGCTCCTTCCACTGTGGAGCATTCACATAATCAGCCTTAATTTTCATATACTCTTAAATTTGTTATGATGATTCAACTTGAGGCGGGCCTGGTTACTTCCCGCCGGATATTTGCTTTCTCTCTTTCGCCTTGCGCAGAGCAATGTCATACGCCTGATAATAGTATTTGATGAATTCGCTCCACAATGCCTTCTTGGACAGTTTCTCCGCAGCCGAACGGGCATCAGCCACCTCTTTCTTGGTCATTGCCGAGAACTCAGCCACGGTGTCCTTGATGGCATCAGCCACCTCGGAGTAGTTGTAGTCGGTGCGATGGATTACTTTCACTCCATCCTTGATCTCGCCGGGATGTCCTACCTCGGAGTTGACCCACTGCCCGAAGCCGGCAAGGTCGGTGGTGATGCAGGGCACCTTGAAAGCTATGGCCTCCAGCGGGGTGTAGCCCCAAGGCTCGTAGTAGGAGGGATAGATGCACAGGTCGTTGCCCAGTACCACATCGTAATAGGTCATGTTCAGAATACCGTCGTTTCCGTCAAGATAGCAGGGCAGGAATATCACCTTCACGTTCTCGTCCTTGCGGTTGTGCATGTCGTAGTACTTCATCATGCCCAGCACGTTGTCGTGACTCATCTCGTGCAGCCAGTGTGTCACTTGCGGCACCTCCAGCGGGGTGTCATACTGTTTGCCGGAAGCGAGCCTTTCGATCAGGTCCTGACGGGGGTCGCCCACCCATCCGGGCACTTCAATGAACGCAAGCACCTTCTTCTTCAAGTCTTTGTCTCTCAGCAGTCTGTTCATCGACTCAATATACACATCCACTCCCTTGTTGCGGAATTCATATCTTCCGCTGGTAGATACGATGAGTGTGTCGTCATCAAGAGTCTCGCCGAGCAAGGCGTTTGCCACCTCAAGCAGGCGCTTGCGGGCGGCCTTGCGCTTGCGGGTGAATGCAGTGGCATTGGCAGGCACAAAACTGTTGTCAAAGCCGTTAGGCAGTACCACATCCACCGGTTTGTCGAGCAGTTCCACACATTCCTTGGCGGTAATCTCGCTCACAGTGGTAAAGCAATCCACGTGATGGGCGGTCTGCTTCTCAATGGAATGCTTGCTCTGTACGTTCAGTTCGCCTGCCATCTGGTCGCCGTTGTAGGCAAACAGATAGTCGTAAAGCGGCTTCATGTTGCCGGCGATACTGCGTCCTATGCTGGTGGCATGGGTGGTGAAGATGGTGCCTATCTGCGGCAACCGGGTCTGGATGTAAAGCAGTCCGAGACCGGTCATCCACTCATTGCCGTGGTATATCACGTTGTGCTTTTCGGTGAGGTTGAAGTTGTAGAAACTCTCTACCACCAAGGCTGCGGCATACGAGAACATGGAAGCCTCGTCATAGTCGCCGTAGGCGTGCAGACTGTCCACCTGATAGTGCTCCCACAGCCAGCCGTAGAGTTCGTTCTTATGCTCAAAATAGGGAGTGAAGTCCACCAAAATGGCAATGGGACTACCTGGTATGTTCCATCTTCCGATACGCACGGAGAGACCGGAAGACTTGCAGCTCGCTTTCCACTCCTTGAAAAGGGTCTTGTCTTCTTTGAAATACTGGCACTGGTTGCCTTTCCAAACATCGGGACCGATGAAGATAACCTTATCCGTGAAAACACTCTGCAATGTCTGCGCTCTGGTAGAAAGTACGGTGTAGATGCCGCCTACCTTGTTGCACACTTCCCAACTGGATTCGAAAATAAAATCTGGAAGTAACTCTTTATTTACCATATATATATGTTATGTGGTTTGTGAAAACAGGGCAGGCAGAACTAGGAAAACTTCCTCCTCAGAGTATGTCGATGCTAACCCATCTTCGCAAAATTGTTGCAAAGATACGTAAAAAATCAAAATTGATGATAAACATAACCCCTAAATCAATAATTATTGTGTGTTTTTTCATTCTCTGTTGTTTGACTCTTGATTTATATCAACAAATGTGCAGCGAGTGTCCTTTGTCCTTATCAGTCCAAAATGTTATCTGTGAGCGCTTTTCAGGATGAATGCATAGCATGATTTTCGCGCTGAAAAGCAAAGGGCAATGAATATTTTGCGGAATGATTAGTTGTTTCATTATTTTATTATACCTTTGCAGCGGATAAGGATACCTGGCATACGGGAGCGGATGCTCATACGGCGCCTGCCGGCAAGGTTCCCCAGCGGACGGAACACCCTTTCGTCTGAAATGTAAAAGTAAAGCAAACAGACATGAAACAGGACAATCAGAAAGTCATTACTCTGAAAACATTGACGAAAAACAATGTATGGGACATCCAGGAAAACGATGTTATCAAATTGTGGGAAGGAATTGAAAAAGAGGTGGATGCAAAGGTAAATCTGCAGCATTATCTCGACATTATACGTACTGCCTTCCTGATGGAAAAGGTTCCTGCAGACAAGAAAGTAATCAAGGATAAGTACGAGAAAATGGGCTATAAGGTAGGGGCCCTGAAGGTTGTGGATAACGGCGAGAAGATGATGTGGGCCATCAAGAAGCGTCCCATCACCAGAGTAACTGATCTGACCTATGAGAACATCCACCATATCTCGGCTGCCAAACTGCTTGAGGTAGTGGGGCGCAACTTCGGCGGTGGCTGGGACTCACTGTCGCAAAGCATCCAGGACATCATTGAAAACGGATTTGAAATATCTACCACCACCTTGCCCAAGGACAGGCTGAGAAAGCCCGGCGGACTCTACGAAAAGAAGGTGGCCGACGGTTTTGAAGTGCTTGAGATTGAAAAGGGTACGTGGGTTGAGGCCATCTTTGCCAAAGTGAAGCCTTTGGCTGAGAAACCCAAACTGACCTTCCCCTCGAAGCACGAGGGTGACTTGGATGACGAGGAGGGAGATTTCCCGTTGCTGGATGATGAGGAAGAGGATGACGAACTGGAGATGCCGACAGACTTCAGCGACGAGGAAATGACTGAAGATAACTATCGCACTACATTCGAAATTGAAACCGACGAAGAAGAAGAGTCAGAGAATCTGAGCGATGACCTCTGATCTTCCTTTTGCACTCTTTATTAAATATTGTATGGCGACTGCTCTTAAAGACGATGTTAAAGTTTCTTAAAGAGCAGCCGCTATATATTATAATAGGAGAAAAAAGCCGTAACTTTGCACCCGTTTTTACAATTAACATAAAGTCTAACTTTATTAAATTCAAACAATTTACAAATTATTTATGTCAGAATTAACAAAAAACGTTCAGCCATTGGCAGACTTCAACTGGGAAGACTATGAGAATGGCAGCCACTCAAATGTGAGCAAAGAAGAGCTCGACAAAGCCTATGACGAGACCTTGAACAAGGTAAACGAGCGTCAGGTTGTCGAAGGAGAGGTAATCTCTATTGACAAGAAAGAAGTTATTGTCAACATCGGTTACAAGAGTGACGGTATTATCGCCGCAAGCGAGTTCCGTTACAATCCCGAACTCAAGATTGGTGACAAGGTTGAGGTTTATGTGGAAAACCAAGAAGACAAGAAAGGTCAGCTGGTTCTTTCTCACAAGAAAGCACGTCTCAGCAAGAGCTGGGAGCGTGTCAACGCTGCTCTTGACAATCAGGAAATCATCCAGGGTTACATCAAGTGCCGTACAAAGGGTGGTATGATTGTTGACGTGTTCGGCATCGAGGCATTCCTTCCCGGAAGTCAGATTGACGTTCATCCTATACGCGACTACGACCAGTTTGTGGGCAAGACCATGGAATTCAAGGTGGTTAAGATCAACCAGGAGTTCCGCAATGTGGTTGTTTCTCACAAGGCTCTCATTGAAGCCGAACTGGAGGCACAGAAGAAGGAGATTATCTCCAAACTCGAAAAGGGTCAGATTCTTGAAGGTATTGTCAAGAACATCACTTCTTACGGTGTATTCGTTGACCTTGGAGGTGTTGACGGACTCATCCATATCACAGACCTCTCTTGGGGCCGTGTTGACGATCCCCACAAGGTGGTGGAACTCGACCAGAAAATCAATGTGGTTATCCTCGACTTCGATGACGAGAAGAAGCGTATCGCTCTCGGCTTGAAGCAGCTCACTCCTCATCCATGGGATGCTCTGAATGCAGACCTCAAGGTGGGTGACCATGTAAATGGTAAGGTGGTTGTCATCGCTGACTACGGCGCATTTGTAGAAATACAGCCCGGCGTTGAGGGACTTATCCACGTATCTGAAATGTCATGGAGCCAGCACTTGCGCTCTGCTCAGGACTTCTTGAAGGTGGGCGATGAGATTGAGGCTGTTATCTTGACTCTGGACAGAGAAGAGCGCAAGATGAGCCTCGGTATCAAGCAGCTCAAGGAAGATCCATGGGAGACCATCGAGGTGAAATATCCTGTTGGCAGCAAGCATACCGCAAAGGTGAGAAACTTCACCAACTTCGGTGTATTCGTAGAACTTGAAGAGGGTGTTGACGGTCTGATCCATATCAGCGACCTGTCATGGACCAAGAAGGTGAAGCATCCTTCTGAGTTCACTCAGGTAGGTGCCGAAATCGACGTTGTAGTTCTCGACATCGACAAGGAGAACCGTCGTCTCAGCCTTGGTCACAAGCAGCTCGAGGAGAATCCTTGGGATGTATTCGAGACCCTCTACACTGTTGGTAGCATCCACACCGGTAAGATTACCGAACTGCTGGAGAAGGGTGCCGTGATTTCACTTGCCAAGGGTGTTGAAGGCTTTGCCACTCCCAAGCACTTGGTAAAGGAAGATGGTACACAGGCTGCCATGGGCGAGGAACTGCCCTTCAAGGTGATTGAGTTCAACAAGGACAGCAAGCGCATCATCCTTTCACACAGCCGTACTTTCGAGGATGTGCAGCGTGAAGAGAAGAAGGCTGCTGCCAAGAAGGTTGCCAAGGTGAAGAAGGAAGAGGGCGCTGTGAAGATTGAGAACCAGCCCGCTGCTACCACACTAGGTGATATCGACGTGTTGGCTCAGTTGAAAGAGAAACTGGAGAAGGGAGAATAATCCTTTCCTGAAATACCTACAAAAAATCAGTGTCGTGACTTGATGTTACGACACTGATTTTTTTTTGTAGGTGGCAGGTCCTAATGGGTCAGGATAGTTTCAGGAGTTCCTTCGCATTGTGGATGGCGGCATCCGATACGTTGCTTCCGCTGAGCATCTGGGCTATCTCTTCTATCCTTTCTTCTGTGGTCAGCATCACCATATTGCTGTTGACACCTGAAGAGGTATCAGTTTTGGTTACCTTATAGTGCGTGGTGCCCATGGCTGCTATCTGGGGAAGGTGGGTGATGCTGATTACCTGGAGTCCGTTGCTGCCCATATCCTTCATAATAGATGCCATGTTCTCCGCAATCTTTCCGCTTACTCCCGTGTCTATCTCGTCGAAGATGATGGTGGGCAGATTGCTGGTGTGGCTCATCAGTTCTTTGATGGCAAGCATCACGCGTGCTATCTCTCCTCCGGAAGCCACCTGACTGACGGGTTGCATGGCGATGTTCTTGTTGGCGGAGAACAGGAACGATACGGCATCGCAGCCACTGGCATGCAGGGGTGTCTGCTCGAAACAGATGGAGAAAGCGGCATTAGGCATACCCAATTCTGCCAGTCTCTGCACGATTCTCTGCTGTATCGGTTCAGCTGCCTTGCACCGCAGGGAGTGCATCTTTTCGGCAAGTGCCTTACATGCTGTCTCTGCCTTTGCGATTTCCTCCTGCATCTGTTGCAGCGTGTCTTCCGCATTCTCTATGGTGGAAAGCGTGTCTTGGATGTTCTGATGACAGGCTTTCAGTGCAGCAATGTCGTTGCAGTGGTATTTGCTCTCAAGGTGGTAGATGGTATCCAGACGGGCGTTGATGCGGTCCAGCTCCTGCGGGTTGTATTCTATGCTGTCCAGCGAAGTGCTTATTTCCCCGGCAATGTCCTTGATCTCAATGTGGCATGACTCCAGACGGGCGCACAGCGTAGCAATGCCGGCATATTTATCCTGCAGGTTTTGCAGTGCGTCTTTGGCACTTTTGATACTCTGGATGATGCCCCTGTCATCGCCATTCATCAGAGAGTCTGCAAGATACAGCCCCTGCTTGATTTCCTCTGCATGACTTATCAGGTGTGCCTGCTGTTCCAGCGTCTCCTGCTCGCCGTCTATCAGTTGTGCCTGACTCAGTTCGTTGTCCTGGAACTGCAGAAAGTCTTTCCGGTCGATATTGCGGTTTACCTCCTCCTGATGTGCCTGATAGGCGGTCTGCAACTTCTGGTAGGTATGGAAGAGTTGGGTGTATTCCTTCTGTATGTCCTTGCAATCTGACATCAGGTCAACCACTCCCAACTGGAACTCCTGACTGTTGATGAGCAGGTTCTTGTGTTGGCTGTGTATGTCGATGAGATGTTCCCCGATGGTTTTCAGTGTGGAGAGAGGGGCAGGACTGTCGTTGATGTATGACCTGCTTTTTCCGTTGGGTGAGATTTCACGCCTGATGATACACTGCTCGTCATCGTAGTCAATGTCATTGTCGTCGAAAAGATGTTGAAGTGACCTTTTTGAGAGGTCAAAGTGAGCCTCGATAACACATTTCTCTTCGTTGTTTTTCATCACCTTTCCGTCTGCCCTTTGTCCCAGCAACAGGTTGATGGCACCGAGGATGATGCTTTTTCCTGCGCCTGTTTCACCTGTAATCACAGAGAAGCCGGAGCGGAAGTCTATGTCCAGTTTGTCAATAAGTACAAAGTTTTTTATATAGAGATGTGTGAGCATGGTGTCGTGTTGTTTGGAAAGACGTGTTATTCTTTTATCTTGTTCCATGAATTGCTTTGTGAAGCGTTCAGGTCCATCAGCAGGTTATACACCTTTTCCTTTTCTTTGGCAGTGCCTTTACCTTTGTATATGTTGGCTATTTCGTCGCGCTTGTAGTCGGTCCATATCTGCGGTAGCAGGCTCAGCGGTTTGTCAGCGTGCGCTTGTTTCAGGTCCTGTTCCAGCGCGTCGGTGATACAGGTACGTCCCCGTTCCACATTGTTTACCATCTCGTCGAGCCCCTTGCGATAGTAGTCGTATTGCAGTTGACGGAAAGCCTTCATTCCAGAATCCATGTAGTCGTTGATGATGGCATATCTGTTCTTGCTGTTTTCGAAAGCCTTCCATCCTGTGAAGTCCAGATTCTGGGTGTTGTTGGTAAGGTTGAGGCATCTCTGCAATATCTCTGTACCGCCCATAGGCGAAAAAGTGTCCAGATTGATGCCGATGATGAGGTAGGCATAATAGGCAAAGAGCGCGGTGAGCTGGTTGTCTATCATCTCTTCGTTGAAGTTCAACTGGTCGAACTGTGCAAAGGTGAAGTTAAAATCCGCGTCCTTGTTGTTGTAGATAGTGGTGGTGTATTGCGCGTTATATACCGGGCGATTCGCCTGAATCATGGCAGTACACTCAAACAGGTTGGAGGATTTGTCGTATTTATCTACCGTGATGTTGAAGTTGCACACGATACGCTCGTTCTGCTGGAACTGCAGATGGGTCCATTGCCTGTCATTGACAAACTGTTCCAGCGTCTCCTGCAGGTTGGTGAACACACTGGCATCCGTACCTGTAATCTTGCTGGAGTTGATGTTTATCTTGGCTTGCAATTCCTGTGAGGCTGCCGGCAGACAGCACAGTACAAGGAGCAACAGGGTGCAAATGAAAATACGGTGACTCGGATTTCTACTCATTCTGCTGTTCTTTTTCAAGGAGTTGTTTGTATAGTTCGTCGATGATGTCGCTGGCTACTGCCGTTTTGTCCTTTTTCTCATACTCCGTCTTGCCGTCCTTGGTGATGATGGTAATCTGGTTCTCGTCGCTTCTGAAGCAGGTGCCCTCGTTGCGCAGCGAATTGAGCACGATGAAGTCAAGGTTCTTCCTCAGCAGTTTGCCCTGTGCATTGGCTTCTTCATTGCAGGTCTCCAGGGCGAAGCCTACCATCACTTGTGATTTTCCTTTCCGCTTGCCCAATGCAGCGGCGATGTCTTGTGTATGGGTCAGTGTGATGGTCAGGTCATCATCGGTGCGCTTGATTTTCTCAGGTGCGGTGCTTATGGGCTTGTAGTCTGCCACGGCTGCACACAATATGGCGGCATCCTGCTGCGGAAAGCGGCCGGTGGCTGCTTGATACATCTCATCGCAGCTCTCCACGTCAATTCTATGGATACCGGGATGGGAGGTGCGGAGTGGGGTAGGACCGGCGATGAGCGTTACCTCTGCGCCGCGGCGTGCGCACTCGTCGGCCAGGGCGATGCCCATCTTGCCGCTGGAATAGTTGCCGATGAATCTTACAGGATCAATCTTCTCGTAGGTGGGACCAGCCGTAATCATAATCTTCTTCCCCTCAAGCTGTTGCGTGTTCCCCTTGAAGAAGTCTGCAAGGTGCCTCACGATAGCCTGCGGTTCCTCCATACGGCCTTTGCCTTCCAGACCGCTTGCCAGAAAACCGCTTGCGGGCTCGATGATGTGGTTGCCGTAAGACTTCAGCTGTTCCATACTGGCAACCGTGCTCGGGTGGCGGTACATGTCCAGATCCATGGCGGGTGCAATGAATACCGGTGCCTTCATCGACAGGTAGGTGGTAATGAGCATGTTGTCTGCAATGCCGTGTGCCATCTTCCCCAAAGTGGATGCCGTACATGGGGCTATGAGCATGGCATCCGCCCACAGTCCCAGGGCTACATGGCTGTGCCATGTGCCGTCTCTCTGTGAAAAGAATTCGGATATGACCGGCTTTTGGGTGAGTGCCGACAGCGTGATAGGGGTGATGAACTCCTTGCCTGCCGGTGTGATAACCACCTGTACTTCTGCTCCAGCCTTTATCAGTTCCCTGATGATGAGACATGACTTGTAGGCTGCGATGGAGCCCGTGATACCCAATACAATTCTTTTTCCTTTCAGCATAGTGCCATCCGTGTTATTACTGGTTATTCTTCTTTACTTGTTCTTCAACAGGCTTTCCGAAAGCCTTATCCGGGTCAGTACCTGCTTGGTGTTGTAGGTGAAGTCGCCTGCAAGCATCCAGCTGAAGTAGCCCGGATCCCTGTGAAGTACCGCCCTTACGGGTTCGCCTTTGTATTTGCCGAAGTTGAACACTTCGTGCAGCACCTCTTTCCCCTCGCTGTCCAGCAGGGCTGTTCCGTCGGGTTTTTTCTTGGGTGCCCATACGATTCTTCCTGCAAAATCCACGTTGTTGTTCTGCTTGGAGAAGCCGGCAAGGAAGGTGATGTCGTTCTGCAACTGGCGTTCCTTTTCCGGTTCTGTATCGGGGTTGTATCTGTCCAACTGTCCTTTCAGTACTCGGTAGGTAGCCTCCGTGTCCTGGTCAGCCCTGTGGGCATCGAAGTCTTCCTCCATCTTCCTGCCGCAATAGAACTTATAGGCAGCCGCCAGATTTCTCTTTTCCATCTTGTGGAAGATGGTCTGCACATCAATAAACTGGCATTTGTGGAAATCGAAGTCAACCCCTGCCCTCAAGAATTCCTCTGCCAGTACAGGGATATCGAATGCATTGGAGTTGTATCCTGCAAAGTCGCATCCCTTGAACTCCTCCTGCAAGTCCTTGGCTATCTGCTTGAAAGTGGGCTGTGATGCCACCTGTTCGTTCTTGATGCCGGTGAGCTCTTCTACCATAGGCGGAATACTCTTTTCGGGGTTGACAAGGATATTGGCGCGTGTCTCGGTACCATCGGGCATCACCTTGATGTAGGCAATCTGGATAATCCTGTCTTTGACGATGTCCAGTCCCGTGGTTTCCAGGTCAAAGATGACCAGTGGTCGTTTCAAGTTCAATTCCATGTTGTCGCTTTGCCTTTATTCGTTGATTAGCATGGGCATCAGTAGCATCAACACATCCTGTCCTTCAGGCTGATCGGTGGGGAGTACCACACCAGCTCTGCTGGGGTCTGCCAGCTGTATGTACACATCCTGACACTCCACATTGCTCAGTACTTCCACGAAGGCACTGCCCTTGAAACCGATGCTCATGGCTGTACCGTTGTATTCGCAGTGCATGCGCTCGGTGGCATTCTTTGAGAAGTCGTAGTCTTCGGCATCCAGTTGAAGGGTGCCGTTCTCGATATGGAAGCGTATCAGATTGCTTGCATCGTTGGCAAAGGGCATCACGCGGCGCAATGCCGAGAGTAACGTCTGGCGCTCGATGGTGATGACATTGGGGTTGTTCTGGGGAATCACCGAATTGTAGTTGGGGTATCTTCCCTCGATGAGCCTGCAGCAGAGTCGGTTTTCTGCAAACAGAATCTCAGCGTTGTTCGCGTTGAATCTGATGGTCACATCGTTTTCCTTGTCCAGCGATCCTTTCAGCAGTCCTGCCGGTTTTTTGGGAAGGTTGAAGGATGCGGGATTGTCGGATTTCACCGAGAACACCTTGCTTCTCACCAGTTTGTGACCGTCGCTTGCCACCACAGCCAGATGCTCCGGTGTGAGGTCAAAATAGATGCCGTTCATCATCGGGCGAATCTCATCCTGTGCCGTGGCAAAGATGGCGCGGTTGATGCAGTCGGCCAAGACGGCAGACGGGATGGTAATCTCTGTGGCGCCCTCATTGATGGATAGGGTCTGGGGATAGTCTTCTGCGCTGTCGATGGGCAGTGAGAACAATCCGTTGAGGTAGGATATCCTTACAAGCCTCTCCTCGTTTTTCACATCGATGGTGATGGGCTGTTCTGAGATGCCTTTCACAGCCTCCAGCAGGTCGTGTCCGTTGACAGCGAAAAAGCCGTCTTCATCATTTTCGTTCAGTCTGATGGTCGTTTCCATGGTGTTCTCACCGTCTGAGGCGGTAAGGGTGAGCTGATTGCCTCTGATAGAAAACAGAAAATCTGACAATATGGGTAGCGTGTTTCTGCTGTTCAATACTTTTGACAATGCTAACAACCTGTTGCATAAAGATGTGCTCGATAATGTGAATCTCATATTGGTATAGTTTAGTTATTCGTAACGGTAATTCTTAGTCCTTGTCTGCCGCTTCTTTCCGAATGTCATGGCGGTCAGAGGTTAAGTCGTACAAAGTTACAAAAAACGCTTGCCGTGGCAAAATATTCATAGGAAAATTGAATTATTTGGAATAAAATTAGTACTTTCGCAGACAGAATTTTGAAGTGTACTAAAAACTAAAAGAAATATTCAAATGGAATTAACAGGTAGAGTAATTGCTGTATTACCGGCTAATAGTGGAGTGTCGCAGCGCACAGGCAATCCCTGGATGTCGCAGGAGTATGTGATAGAAGTACCCGGACAGTATCCCAGAAAGTGTTTGTTCAGACTGTTCGGAGAGGACAGAATCAAGTCTTTCAATATCCAGAATGGGGAGGATATTACGGTGTCTTTCGATATTGACGCCCATGAATATAATGGAAGATGGTTCAATGAAATTCGCGCATATAACATCACCCGTGCGAATGCTGTGGTGCAGCCTGCCGCTCCTGCCGAGGGTGGTGCTCCCGGAGCCGCTCCCGCTGCTGCCGCTCCCACTGGCGAAATGCCTTTCCCCGCAGCAGATGACCTGCCTTTCTGATGTAGAGGCATAAACAAAACAAACAGGCATCTGTTCCCTCTTGCCATTATGGGAGCAGATGCCTGCTTTCTTTTTTGTTGTTGCCAGTCTATTTGCTTGCTGTCGCTTCCTGCATGTCACCCTCGATGTACAGCCGGGTCATTTCCACCACGCCATTGGTCCTTACGGTAATGGATTTCTTGAAATGTCCGGGAAACCTGCCTGTGCCGTTGTAGGTTACTTTGATTTCTCCCTTCTGTCCGGGCATCACGGGCTGTTTGGTATATTCAGGAACTGTGCATCCGCAGCTTGCCATCGCCTGGTTGATAATCAGCGGACTGTCACCGATATTGGTGTATGTGAACACGCAGGACACTTTGGGTGATGACTCGGAAAATTTCCCGAAGTTATGCGTCACCTTGTCAAACTTGATTTCCGCTCCTTTCGTTTCCGTTTGCGCTCCGACGTGCAACAGGCACGCCAAGAGGAACAACATTGAAAATACTACTCTTTTCATCTTCGTTGAATTTAAAAGTCAGTGCAAAGTTATACTATTTTCGTGAAACCCGATGCGTTTTTGTGAATAAAACGCATCGGGTCTTGTTCCTTTCATCCATGAGGACATCGGTTGTCGCGAATTTCCAGACTGTTTTCAGCGTGCGCCGCCAAGCAGTTTGTAGTATTCCACGGCACCGAGGATGAAGCATCCTATTCCGTAGTCCTCAAAGTCGGGTATCTTGTTGTAGGTCACAGGCTGTCCGGCAGAGGGGTCTTTTCCTGTGCCTTGCACATAGCCCAGGAAACCGTCTTGATGGATAGCCTCCTGACTGATGGCTTTCCATGCCTTGTCGGCAATGGGGCGGAATTTCTTTTCTTTCAGATAGCCCTTTTGCAGACCCCATGAGATTCCATAGAGGAAAAGAGCAGTGCCGGTGGTCTCCTTGCCGCCGTAGGTGACGGGCGATACCAGACTGGCATTCCAGAAGCCGTCTTCACGCTGGCAGGTGGCCAGTCCTTCGCACATCATCAGGAAGTCTTTCTTGATTTCCTTGTAGATCTTGTCTTTGGGTGAAAGCTGATTCATCACTCTTACGTATGCTGCCAGCACCCAGCCGTTGCCTCTTGACCAGTAGCAGTCCTTGCCGTCCACTTCCTTGTAGGGGGGTACATAGTCGGCATCGCGCCACCACAGACCGTCTTTCTCGTTGAACAGACCGCCGCCACATTCGTTTCTGCTCCATCGGTACATCTTCATGCAATGTTCGATGTAGTCGCGATTGCCTGTAATCTTGTACATCTGGGCATATACGGGCATGGCCATCTGGATGGCATCAATCCATGTCCACCAGCCCACTTTGGTCTTCATCTGCAGTTGCAGGTTGGTCTGTGTGGGGCGCAGCATGGCCGAGTCGCCTGTCATCACAAATCTGTCCAGATAGGTCTGTGAGCAGCACTGGTCATCAGCATCGCAGGTCTTCACGCCGTTTCTGGGCGACCACTGGTGGAAGTTGGCCCATCTGTCGGTGTAGTCCAGGTACCTGGCATCCTTGTCAATTTCATACAGTGCCATCAGTCCTTCGTAATAGACAGCTCGTGTCCACAGATTGCTCGGACGTATTTTTTTGACGTTTGTAGGCTGCGTGGGGTCAGCATATTTCTCCATGAAGTAGGTGTTCACTTTCCGGGTGTCAGAAAGAACACTTTCCGGAGTAGGGGATTGTGCAGACGCTGCAGCTGCAAGAAACACTGAAAAGAAGGTTGTTGTTAGCAGTTTCATAATATGATTGTTTGTTTATGTAATACATTCTTTAGGGAATGATGACAGGTGTAAGACCGTTGTTGTGCAAATATACTACAAATACTTGAGATAATGTAATGATTGGCGGATTTTGCGTCAACGGGTTATTCACTATATGCGTTCTACATGCTTCACTCCCTTGACGGTTCTCAGTTTTTTGATAAGGGTTTCCATCTTGTGTATATCGTTGATCATCACCGTAAGGTTGCCGCTGAAGAGTCCGTCATGGCTGTCGATGCTGATGCTTCTCAATACCAGTTTCTCGTCTTTGCTGATGATGCCCGTGATATTGTTCACGATGCCGATATCATCGTTGCCTACCACGCGCAGCGTTATCTGGTACATAGACTCTCCCTTGCCGCTCCATTTCGCCTTGACGATTCTGTAGCCGAAGCGTTTGCGCAGTTCGGTGGCGTTGGGGCAGTCTTCGCGGTGTATCTTGATGCCTCCGCTGACGGTGACAAAACCGAACACATCATCACCGTATATGGGATTGCAGCATCTTGCCAGCTGGTAGTCGATGCCTTTGAGATTCCTGTCAATCACCAGCACGTCATCGTTGTGGGGTACATGCGATTCGGGGGCGTCAAGCGTAAAGTCCTCTGCGCTTCTCGGTGCGTTGTCATTGCTTGTCGCCGTTTCCTTCTGCTGCAGTTCCAGGTATTTCTCAATCACTGTGTTAACGTCAAGCAGTCCGTCGGCGATGCGTTTATAGAAGTCGCTCACCTCCTTGTAGCCCATGCGCCCTATCAGTTTTGCCATCAGGCTTTCGGTGGGTTCTATCTTGCGGTTCTTGAACTTGCGCTCTATCATCTCCTTGGCCATGAGTCCCTCTTTGGCTTGTGTCTCTTTCAGAGCCAGTCTTATCTTCGACTTGGCCCTGGATGTCTGCACTATGTTCAGCCAGTCGCGTTTGGGCTTCTGGCTTGCCGAGGTCATAATCTCCACCTGGTCGCCGCTATTCAGCTTCTCCCTCAGCGGCACCACCTTTCCGTTGATTTTGGCACCGGTGCAGGCGTTGCCTATCTTGGAGTGGATATGGTAGGCAAAGTCCAGCACCGTGGCTCCTTTGGGGAATTTGAACAGGTCGCCTTTGGGCGTGAACACAAAGACCTCGTCCTCATACAGGTCCATCTTGAACTGGTCCATCACCTGAAGATCGTCGTTAGACTCCAGTATCGAGCGTATATTGTTCAGCCATTCGTCGATGCCCGTCTCTCCCTGCACGCCCTTGTAGCGCCAGTGGGCTGCCACGCCCTTTTCTGCCACCTCGTCCATCCTTTCGGTTCTTATCTGTACCTCCACCCATTTCTGCTGCGGTCCCAGCACGGTGATGTGCAGGCTCTCATAGCCGTTTGACTTGGGTACTGACAGCCAGTCTCTCAGTCTCTTGGGGTTAGGCTGGTACATGTCAGTCACGATGGAATATACCTGCCAGCACTGCATCTTCTCTGCCTTGAGGGGCGAATCAAGGATGATGCGGATGGCAAAGAGGTCGTATATCCCCTCAAACTCGCACTGCTGTTTCTTCATCTTCTGCCATATCGAATGGATGCTTTTCGTGCGCCCCTTGATATGGAACTTCAGTCCGATACTCTCCAGGCGTTCCTGGATGGGGCGGATAAAGTCCTGGATATAGGCATCTCTTTGCGACTTGGTTTCGTTGAGCTTGCTTTTGATCATGTAATACACGTCATGCTCCAGGTATTTCAGCGACAGGTCTTCCAGTTCGCTCTTCAGTTTGTACAGGCCCAGTTTGTGGGCGAGGGGAGCATACAGATAGGCCGACTCCTGCGCCACTTCGGTGCGGGCGGCATCATTGTCGCATGCGGCCATCTCGCGCATCATGTTCACCTGGCCGGCTATCATCAAGAGCACCACCCTCATGTCTTCGGCAAAGGAGAGCAGCAGGTTTCTGAAGTTTTCGCTCTGTACCACAGGCTTTTTGGAATATAGATTATGGGTGCGTTGCAGTCCGTTGACAATCCGTGCCACGTTTTCTCCATATATAGGGGCAATCTGCTCAACGGTTATCCCTCCCACCTGTGCCACGGGGTTGAGCACCAAGGCGAGTACAGCTTCGCGCTTCAGTCCCATCTCATTGACGGCAATGACGGCAGTCTGTAGTGCCAGTATGATGGGATTCTGTTGGAACACGTTGCGGTTCAACAGGCCGAGTGAGCGGCCTACGAGGTCTTTGATATGCTTTTCATCGTCGTTCTGCAGGCTACCTGCCAGACTCTCTTTCAGTTGTGATACAAGGATAACCGTATCCCTTGTCTCACTGTATGTAAATTGTAGTCCTGTGGTGTTCATGTGTCGTTACCTTATGTGTTCGTGATTATTCCTGGATTTCGGTGATGGCCGGTGTCTGTGTCCTTACAGACTTTGGCAGTTTCCTTACCACCTGCTGATAACTGTGCCGGATAAGCCGTTTTATCAGTTCGTCGTCCAAGAGACTTTGATAATTCACCTGGTTCCAGTATTTCTTGTTCATGTGCCAGGCCCCTTCAATTTCTGCGTATTGCGCCCTCAGTTCCTGCGCATATTCCGGTTCGCATTTGAGCGTCAGCCATTCGTTGGTTTCCAGATCGGTCATGGCGAAGATATGCCCCATGATGCGAAACACCAGTGTGGTCTCATCGAATGGAAAATCTTCCGTTGCCAACGGCAATGAAAGGCAGTAATCTCTAATCTGCTCAATGTTCATGGTATATGGGTTTGGTGTCATTTTTTGATGATGCTCATATCTTCTGACAATATGCTCATGCCTTCTGCAAAGGCAAAGGTAAACATAAATTTTTGAAATGTCCTCATGTTACTTTGTATAATTCACATATGTTTTTCTGTTAGGTCGGGAAGGAAATATTTTTTCCTCCCGAGGAAAATAAAAATGTTACTTTGTTACCTTGTTACCTGCCAAATTTTATATGATATACGTGAGTTCAGAATCATCAAGACATGCCGTCTTGAACCTCCGGGGTGACAGGGTTACTTCACCTAACAACAAAAAAAGATGGCAAGGTTATTGACCCTGCCATCCTTTTGAAATTTATCCGAGGAGTAATTACTCCTTCTTGCATTTAATCCAAATGGATTCGTTGCCCATCGACATTTTAAGTTCTGAAGTTGTTGATGTTACGGAAAGAATCTCATACGAAGCGTATAACTCACCACTGACGTAGGTGCTAATGGTATTTCCCTTTATAGACCATGTGCCACTTCCCGTACCAAAATAACCTGAACCGTAATACGTGCCATCAGACTCGAATGAGGCATACGTCGTTTTGAATGGCCACGTAATGTAGCTGCCTGATTGGCTTGTTTTAACCTCAGTAACCTTCCACGTGCCAACAATGGCAGAGTTGTACTGATTATCATCATCGTCATCACTGCATGAAATAAAGGCAAGTGATGTTACCACGAGGGTAAGAAGTAAGAATAGATACTTTTTCATCATACAAATTATTATTTTAACGTGAGTTCGATGAATTCACATGATTGTTTTGCCATGACTGCTTGCTGATGATTTGTGCTGACTGTTTGCTGATGATTTGTGCGCCCTGAAAGGGCA
>CALZXH010000046.1 GCA_945830055.1 uncultured Prevotella sp. | reverse complement strand
CTCTGCAAATAATCATTCACAGAGGATTGCTTTTAAAACCTAGTACCCAGACCCGGGCTCGAACCGGGATGGGTTGCCCCACTGGTGTTTGAGACCAGCGCGTCTACCGATTCCGCCATCTGGGCTTTAATGCGGGTGCAAAGATAATCAATAATTCTGAATTAGCAAATATTTCTTATAAAAAAACTGAAAAATGGGATGTTGACAGCCGCGTTTCTTGGGCTTTCGGCAAAAATAAAGTATCTTAGCATTGAAAAAACACACAACTATTGAGATAACTAACTTAACCCATATCTAATGGAACTTTTCAACAAGAATAATTATTGCGTGATACTTGCGGGAGGCAAGGGACGACGTCTGTGGCCTTACAGTCGGGAGGAATATCCAAAGCAGTTTATCGACTTCTTCGGCACCGGACGAACCCAACTGCAATCTACCTTTGACAGATTTGCTCGTCTGCTGCCTCTGGAGAATATTCTGGTATGCACTAACAAGGAATATGCTGATATGGTGAGGCAGCAACTGCCCGAACTTCCCAAGGACAACCTGCTGGCAGAACCGATTGGCAGAAACACGGCACCCTCGGTGGCATGGGCCCACAGCAGGGTGCGCAGGGAGAATACCAACGCCAATATCATTGTGGTTCCCTCTGACCAGATGGTACTTAACGAGGATGCCTTTGCACGCTATGTGCTTGAAGCGTTCGAGTTCGTGTCAAGTCACGATCTGGTGCTGTCGCTCGGAGTGAAGCCCACGCGATGTGAACCGGGTTACGGATACATTCAAATGGGCGAGGAGAGTGATACCAAGGGGGTATATAAAGTACAGTCGTTTACGGAGAAGCCTGACCGTGAGTTTGCCCAACTGTTCATGGACAGCGGCGAGTTCCTTTGGAACAGCGGTATCTTCGTGTCCAACTTCCGCCACTTAAACAAACGACTTGACTTGATACTGCCAGTGGTGCTACGCAAACTGATAAGAGAGAACCCCGACTATACGCTGGAAGAAGAGCTGGCGTTTGTGGAGGAGAACTATCCTATCTATCCCAACCTGTCGATAGACTATGCCTTGCTTGAACACAACGAGGAGGTGCATGTGATGGAGTGTGAGTTCGGTTGGGCAGACCTGGGCACATGGCACAGCATCTATGAGAGCAGCAGCAAGGATGAGGAGGGTAATGTGGTGGTCAACTCTGAAGTGATGATGGAAAACTGTCACGACAATGTGATCAAACTGTCTAAGGGAAGACTGGCTGTCATCAATGGACTCGACGGATATATCATTGCCGAACGCGACAATGTGTTGCTCATCTGTCCCAAGAGCGACTCCTCATCGTTGGTACGCAAATACTGTAATCAGGTTCAGATAAAGTTTGGGAAAAACTATATCTGAAACCAAGGATAGTCAAATCCAAATCGGTCATTAGACAGTTCTGCTAAAAAATATAAAGTGTTATCAGCATAACGCTAATGACCGATTTGGGTTAAAAAGCTTTTCTGATCTTCTCGGCAATTTCTTCAAACTGCTCGGGGGTGAGGGAGAGTTTCTTTTTTCTGAAATCAACATCCGCCTCGCTGTTCATGGGGATGAGATGGATATGTGCATGGGGCACTTCCAATCCAAGTACTACCTGTGCCACCTTTTTGCAGGGAAAGGCCTTCTTGATGGCTGCTGCCACACGCTTGGCGAAAACCTGGTATTCTGCCAGTTCTTCGTCTTCCAAATCAAAGAAATAATCCACTTCGCGGCGAGGAATTACCAGTGTATGGCCCTCTGCCAGAGGGTTGATATCGAGAAAGGCATAGAACTTGTCGTTCTCGGCACACTTGTAACTGGGAATTTCGCCTGCGGCGATTTTTGAAAAGATGTCCATAGCTGTAATTCTTTTGAATGATTAAGGTGGGTATAAACCCACCTTATATAATAATGATAGTATGATTCCGTATGACGCTTAGTCCAGAGAAATCTTGTCGATACGCAGTCTGATGGTGCCACGGGGAATGGTTATTTCTGCCTCGTCGCCCACCTTCTTGCCCAGCAGTCCCTGTGCAATGGGAGTCTTGATGGAAATCTTTCCTGCACGCAGGTCAGCCTCGTTCTCGCTCACGATGGTGTAGGTCATCTTGCTCTTGGTAGTAAGATTGGTCATTTCCACCTTGGAGAGTATCTGCACGCAATCGTTTGACAGACGCGACACATCAATGATCTTTGCATTCTGGATGGCAAGTTTCATCTGGTTGATTTTATCCTCAAGGTGTGCCTGTGCCTCTTTGGCGGCATCATACTCTGAATTTTCACTCAAGTCACCCTTGTCACGGGCCTCAGCAATAGCGGCCGATGCCTTTGGGCGCTCCACACTTTCCAAGCGTTGCAGTTCGGCTACCATCTTGTCGTAGCCTTCTTGTGACATGTAAGCCATAATAATTATATCTTTAAGTGTTAGTTAATCGTGTTTCTCAGGTTTTCTTCGGCATCAAAAAATAAAGACCCCGACAATCGCTCCGTGCCGGAATCCTCTGCAATTATGCCTCTACCTTATACTTTATCTGTGGGCAAAGATAAGCATTATTTCCGAATGAACAATAGCCTAAGATGGTAATTTACATTTATTTAAGAAATAATGAAAGGTAACTTGGATACTTTATCGGGGAGTCAAGGGGGCAACCCCTTAACTCCCGATAAATATCAAATCTTACCTGCGGTTCAGTACATAGACGCCCGGTGCTATGCTGACAGACGGGCAACTTGCATCCAGCCTGTGCAGGCATCTTCCGTTCATGTCATATACCATAAGACTATTGCAGTCCTGTGGCAGATAGAGTGTACCTTGGGTGATACACACTGTCTGCATCTGGGCAGCACCCTCTTGTTTCTTGTTGCCTTTCACTCCCATGATACCGGTGGAGGCATTGGCTATGCCTATCGTCTCTGTGTTCATCACGCGGCAGTCGTTCTTGTTCTTGGCGTTGTAGTTTGCTACGAATGCCACTGCCTGTATCTTCTGCACATTCCACTCATCGGGCAGAGTGAATGTGAAAGATGCGCTTGTCTGCAAGGGAGAGCCCCATACAGGGGTGAGATACTTGCGCAGCAGATGTCTGTGGTAGTAGGTGCCTGCCACTCCTGCCTGTGACTCGGTGGCCACGCTGTCTTCGGTAAGCATCACAGTGAGCCTCAGACTATCAGGCGTTTCTGTGGACAGCAGTGTCGAGGTGCCGATGTTCAGCGTCAGCTGCCGGGTTGCATCATCATAGGTCTTGTCCATGTCGATGGCAACAAAGGCGGGGATATCCCGACAGTCCATAAACTGCGTTGTCAGATCAACGAGGTCTGTCACAGGCACATTGTCCTCATATATATCGGGATAGTTCAGTGCGTCACAGGTGCGGTCGAACATCACGGCGGGTGCATACAGATTGGAAAGCTGGTAGAACCACTCCATCTTGATGCTCTCCGGCAGGGTGAACTGGTCGGTATAGAATCCGGAGTGATGACCTACCTCCACCACATCGTCACAGTCTTCAAATACCATGTCGATAAGTTCATGGCCTCCCGGGCACCCGGTACACAGCTCCGTGGAGAATACCTCAAGCAGCACCTTCCGGTTGGTCCAGTTGCTGAGTCGTGTGAGCTTCTGCTGGCGCGTGTTGTTGTCCGCGTTATAGATGTCTTCCTGTCCGTTGATTTTCGTCACCTCCATCTTGCAGGAATATGTCCCCTCTTCCTCTGTCATATAAAAACACAAGGGTATGGAGGCACGGGTGCGATAGGGAATATTGTTACAGTTGAAGGTGCCGGTACTTATCTTGTCGCTTCCATCCCACAGTGTCACCTCTAAGGAAGTGACGTCTTCTGTACCCAGGTTTACCACCTCTACCGAGGATTCCCAATATTGGTCGGTGTGGGCATAGGCAGGCATTATGGCATGTGTCACCGCCACATTGTGCTTGGGCAGCGAGTCTCCGCTTACGGTGGCATAGATGGAAGCGCTGGGCACATCGTCCATCACTTCCCACTTGTCCTCGCCCTTCATCAGCCATTCCTTTCCTTCGAGCAGGCGATTGCCGTACCTCAGAAAGCGCACACCCGTGGTGCGATAGCCCATCACAAGGGCTTCTCCGGTAATGTTCAGCGGAGTGTCCAATGTTACGGTAGTCCATCCAGCCCCTGTGGGCACCACCTTTTGCTCAAGAATAGGGGTATTGTCGCTGATATTACGCTTGAAGAAGACTACAAGCTCTTTGGCACCGGCATTGAGATCTACCGATACCTGTGTGATGGCATTACCCTTGAGGGGCTGCATCAGCGCTTCGTCGAGCAGGGTGGCAGCACCTGTAGTGGCAGAGGTAGTCACCTGCTTGTATTCCGCCGTCTTGATAACGCCGAGCGATACCTTTATCTGTTGTTCCTCACTGCGTGCTGCCATGCCGGGGAGGCACAGCAGCACGATTGCGGCAACTAATGATCTTATCATGCCGGTAGAGGAATTATCTTGCCACTTTGAATGACTGTGTACCGTGGGCGGTGTCCACCTTCACCACATACACACCACTGGGCATTCCTGCAAGGTTGAAACTCTTGCCCTGACCGCCCTGTGCCACACGCTTGCCGGCTGCATCGTAGATATAAGCGCTACTGTACTCGCCGTTGACAAACAGGTAACCACCCTTGCGATAATCTACTTTTACGCTGCTATCTACACGCTCTGAAAGAGAGATGCCAGTTGAGCCTCCAGTTTTCATAGCCAGACAAGGAGTGTAGTAAACTCCCGCATCGGTGACGTGCATGGAACCACCTGCCAATACCGAGCCGTCGGCACTGGCATCAAGTACAGTCTGCACACCCGACCCGGAGTTGCCCACTACAGTGCCGTCATCGGTCACGGCAGCAGGCAATATATCTATATATACCAACTTGTCGTCGGTGGAATACTTGAAGTATTTGACACTGCCATCTGCCAACTGATAGTAGCCATACATGTTGCCCTGGGTGTCCACGCACTTGACGATACCTCCGTTGAAGTTCTTTTCTTCGTCTTCCAGTTCTCCACAGTTGAACAGCTGCCACAGCTTGCCGTCGCGAATGAAAGCGGGGTTCTGTCCACCGCTACCGGCGGTGTTCATACCCACCACGGTCTTGCCGTCGGCTGTGATGTCATATACCACGAAATACTGGAAGGCTACAGAATCTGCCACCTCTTTCCATGTGCCGGTTGTCTCGTCAAACACCATGCTGTTCTTATACACATCGTCATATACCTTGTCGATGACATATTCTTCGCCGCTTTTCTTCCACACGCAGGGAGCCGTTACTGAGGATTCAAGAATTCCCAAGAAGGTGTTCTTAAACCCTCTGGTCAGACAGATTTGTCCGGCGATGTATTCTCCGTCGGGAGTCACTGCCACGGCTGCTGCAAGTGCGTATGGGTCATCAGTATTATAATAGGTGGAATAGTTTTCGGGTAGGGGCAGTGCCTTCCAGTCCTCTGTCAGCGTGCGATAGCCAGGTTTCATCAGTGATTTGGTATCGGGATCCTCGCGCTTCTCGAAGCCACCTACCATCAGTCCGTTATTGGACACGTCATTCAGATAGATACGGTTGGAAGCATCGGTCATGAGATACAGTTCCTCGTTATCCTGTGCATCGAAAAAGAAGGCGCAGCCCGAGTAGTTCTGGAAGTCGTAACCTACGGCATAGCGACCGTTGGAAGATACCTTGATGAAAGGTCCGTTGAGGAAGTAGCTTTCTCCATCTTCAGCCACCCACATCTGATCGGAATAATCGAAGATTCCGTAGTCATCCTGTGCTGCTGCAGGAGTGAAGGCAGCGCAGAGTGCCACTGCCATGGTAAGTAAATTTTTTCGCATATTGAATGTTGTTATGAATGTTGTTCAGTTGATTTTTATTATGACGTACAACGGGGACTAAAGTTTAGTTGCCGGTTTCCCGCCGTTCTGCATAAACCCTGCCACAAAAGTACAACTTTATTCCCGATAAACCTAAATCTATTGATAAAGAATGATTTTTTAACAGATTATTATGGATTGGTATATACAAAACGCCTTTTTGTAGTTACAATAAGTCCAAAAAACAACCAATGGGATGACACTTTGTGCCATCCCATTCCCGTTGATATTTCTCAGGCATCTGTGGAGATGCTCCTTTGGGTACTACTTCACTTCCCAGATGTCGTTGGTCTCCAGGAGTTCTTCAAAGCAGTGGTACTTCTTCATGCCCTTCACCTCTTCTATCTGTGCATGTACAGACTCGTTGTAGGTGGGAGCCTCCACGTCGCGAATCACGCCCAATGCCACGGGGAAGCCGTGCTCATTGTCCATCATCGCCAGCTTTAGCTGTAGGGTATTGTCTTCGCAATGGGCATCGTGAACCAGCACGTCATCAATGGTGTAGCCGTCTTTGCCCATCTCCACCACCTTCAGTCCGAAACCTTCCTGAACCAGTCCATATTCGTTGTTTTCTCCGAACACCAGTTTCTCGCCGTGTTTTACGTAGATGGCATTTTTCTTACGGCCTTCCTTGTTGTAGATGGGATCATAACAGCCGTTGTTGAATATCACACAGTTCTGCAGTATCTCGCACACAGATGCGCCTTTGTGGTTATAGGCAGCCTTGAGCACCTCGACGGTGGCAGGGGCGTCGGTAGCCACGGCACGTGCAAAGAAGCGGCCGCGGGCACCGAAGCACAGTTCTGCCGGACGGAAGGGGTCTTCCACCGTTCCGTAAGGACTGGACTTGCTGACGAAACCGCGGGGACTGGTAGGAGAGTACTGTCCCTTGGTCAGTCCGTAGATGCGGTTGTTGAGCAGTATCATATTGATGTCGATGTTGCGTCGCATGGCGTGGATAAAGTGGTTACCACCGATGGCGAGTCCGTCGCCGTCGCCGCTTATCTGCCACACCGCAAGGTCGGGATTGGCTACCTTGGTACCTGTGGCTATGGCGGCAGCACGCCCGTGTACTGTCTGCATGGCATAGGTGTTGACATAGTAGGGCAAGCGGCTGGAACATCCGATACCCGAAATCACAGCGATATTGTGTGGGGCTACGCCTACCTCTGCCATTGCCTTGTGCAGCGAAGCCAGAAAGAAATGGTCACCACATCCCGGGCACCATCTTGGCTGCCCTTTCTTATAATCGGAAGCAGTCAGCTCCCCTATGTTCTTATCTAATTGCTCCATCTTTCTTAGTTCTTAATTCTTAACATCATCAATAATTCGCGCAAATGCTTCTGTTAACTCTGTGACAACAAAAGGCTGACCCTTGACCTGGTTGAACTGGTAGGGTGCAAAACCGTCAACTTTGGTACGCAGGTAGGCGGCAAACTGTCCCAAGTTCTGCTCTGCCACTACCACCTTCTTGTATTTCTTCAGCACCTCAGCGGTATTCTTAGGCAGGGGGTTGATGTACTTGAACTGTGCCAAAGCCACCTTTTTGCCTTCGGCACGCAACTCGTCCATGGCACTGTAGAGATGTCCGAAGGTGCTGCCAAAGCCTACTATCAGCAGGTCGGCATCCTCTTTGTCGCCATATACCTCCACATCGGGAACGGAAATATTTGCCACCTTTTCGGCTCTCAACCGGCACATCATATCGTGGTTTTCGGGCTCGGTGGAGATGGCTCCTGTCTTGCCGTCCTTTTCCAGACCGCCAAGGATATGGGTGTAGCCTTCCTGTCCGGGGATGGCCCAGTAGCGTACCTTGCTCTCCTCATCGCGGAAGTAGGGGGTATAGTTGCCCTTCATCTCTTCCGTCACAAAATGCGGGTTGATGGCTGGCAGTTCGTCGATGGCAGGCAATTTCCATGCACCGGAACCGTTGGCGATGAAAGCGTCGGTGAGCAGCATTACGGGGGTAAGGTGCTCCAGGGCGATGCGGCTGGCCTGGTAGGCGGCATCGAAGCAGTCGGTAGGACTGAGGGCGGCTATCACCGGCATGGGGCTCTCTCCGTTTCTTCCATAAAGCGCCTGTAGCAGGTCGGTCTGTTCGCTCTTGGTGGGCAGACCGGTAGAGGGGCCTCCACGCTGCACATCCACAATTACCAAGGGCAACTCGTCGATTACAGCCAGGTTCATAGCCTCCGACTTCAAGCAAATGCCAGGACCAGAAGTAGAGGTCACTGCCAAGGCACCGGCAAAGGAGGCACCGATGGCACTGGCACATCCGCTTATCTCGTCCTCGCATTGCACGGTAATCACACCACACGACTTGTGCTTGGCCAGTTCATGCAGGATGTCGGTAGCGGGAGTGATAGGGTAGGAACCTAAGAACAGGCGCAGACCAGCTTTCTCTGCGGCAGCCACCAGTCCGTAGGCAGTGGCTTTGTTGCCCGTAATGTCCATGTATCTTCCGGGCACCTTTTCAGTAGATTCTATGCGATAGGTGGCTGGTACGCCGGCATGCACGTTGTGTCCGTAGTCATAGCCTGCCTGTACCACCTTGATGTTGTTCTCGGCAATCTGAGGTTTCTTGGCAAACTTTTCTTTGAGGTAGTTATCCACCAGCTTCAGGTCGCGGTTGAAGAGCCAGCACACCAGTCCCAGGGCGAACATGTTGCGGCATTTCAGTATCGCCTTGTTGTCCATCCCGCTGTCTGCCAGGCAGTCCTTCACCATCTTGGTGATGGGACATGCCACCACCCTGTCGGGGTCGATACCCATCTCACCCAGATAGTCCTCAGAGGCAAACTGTGCCTTTTCCAGGTCCTTGGGCCCGAAGCTGTCGGTATCTATGATGATGGTAGCCTGCGGCTTGGTGTATTTATACTGTGTTTTCAGTGCGGCAGCATTCATGGCTACCAGCACATCACATTTGTCTCCCGGGGTATATACGCGACCGGCGCCGATGTGTACCTGAAATCCTGACACGCCGGTGAGCGAACCTTGCGGGGCGCGGATATCTGCGGGATAGTCGGGGAATGTGGATATGCCGTTACCCACCGTGGCCGACACAGTGGAAAAGATGTTTCCCGCCAACTGCATTCCGTCGCCTGAGTCACCGGAGAAGCGAACCACCACTTGGTCCAGCTCCTTTACTTCCAATTTTTCTGCCATACCTATTTATTCATTTAATGTATATATAGAAACGTTTACAGATTGCAAAGGTCGCAAAGTTTATTGAGATAACAAAATCTTTTGCAATAAAACTACCTCGTTATGTGTAAAAAGTGTGCCTAACAAGGTTTTTGCCTTGTCGTTTTGCTATCATATTTCCTGCTTTTGCTTACTTTTTGCAGTATTTGCAATCTTCCGTGTGCCTTTAGGCAGGCCTTCGGTATGGCTGTGCTATTATCCGTTCATTCGTCGTCGCCGGCGATGGTGAAGTCCAACTGGCGTTTCTCCACGTTGGCTCCTGCCACCTTGATACGCACGGCATCTCCCAACTGGTACTTGTGATGATGGCGGCGGCCCACAAGCCGGTAGTTGCGCTCGTCAAAGTCGTAGTAGTCGTCATCGAGGTCGCGCATGGGTACCATTCCTTCGCAGTGGTTCTCGTCTATCTCGCAGTATATGCCATAGCTCTGTATGCCGCTGATGTGTGCGTCATACACATTGCCGATTTTGTCTTCCATAAACTCCACCATCTTGTACTTGATGCTGTCGCGTTCGGCGTTCTGTGCCACCAGTTCCATGTCGCTGCAATGTTCGCACAGTTCCTCGTAGTGGTCTTTGTTGGCAGAACGTCCGCCCTGCTGGTAACGTGTCAGCAGGCGATGGAGCATAGTGTCGGGATAGCGCCTGATGGGTGAGGTGAAGTGGGTGTAATAGTCGAAAGCCAGTCCGTAGTGTCCGATGTTGTGTACGGTATATTTAGCCTTCATCATGGCTCTCAGCGCCACGGTCTCTATCAGTCGTTGCTCCTTGTGTCCGGCACAGCCGTCCATCAGTTGGTTCAGGCTCTTGGAGATGGCTCCTCTGGTGCCCGAAGTCTTGAGCTTGTAGCCGAACTTGGTGACAAACGCCCGCAAGGTCTCCAGCTTGGTGGGGTCGGGCTGGTCGTGTACACGGTAGGGTATAGTCTTTGCCTTGGTGCCTTTCTTCACCTTGCCCACGCTCTCTGCCACGGTTCTGTTGGCAAGCAGCATGAACTCTTCAATGAGTTGGTTGGCATCGAGCGACTTCTTGAAATAGCAACGGATGGGCTTGCCCGTCTCATCTACGTCAAAGTGCAGTTCCTCCCGGTCAAATTTCACTGCCCCGTTCTTAAAGCGTTTCTCTCTCAGTTTCTTGGCCAATGCGTCGAGCTTCAGCAGCATTTGGTCTTGCTGGCTCAGGCCTTTCCGCTGCTCCTCGGTATCGCTTCGGTGCTGTTCTATCACCTGCTGCACCTCTTCATAGGCAAACCGCCGGTCGCTCTTTATCACGGTGTGTGCCAGGTGCCAGCGCTTGATCTCCGCGTCGTCGTCCAGTTCGAAGATGGCGCTATATGCAAGCTTCTCCTCGTCGGGACGCAGCGAGCAGATGAAATTGCAGAGCCTCTCGGGCAGCATGGGGATGGTGCGGTCCACCAGATATACGCTGGTGGCACGTTTCTGCGCCTCCTTGTCAATGATGGAGCCTTCCTTTACATAGTGTGACACATCTGCGATATGCACGCCCACTTCCCACAGTCCGCTGTCGGTGCGGCGGATGGACAGGGCATCGTCAAAGTCCTTGGCATCCTTGGGGTCGATGGTGCAGGTATAAATCTGGCGGAAGTCCTCGCGCTCGGCATAGTCCTGCGGTGTTATTTCTGCGCTTATCTTCTCGGCGGCAGCCTCCACTTCCTTGGGGTATTTGTAGGGCAGTCCGTACTGTGCCAGTATGGCGTGCATCTCGGCATTGTTCTCTCCCTGTTTTCCCAGTATGTCTATTACTGTTCCGGTCATGTTCTTGTGTTCTGTGTCGGGCCATTGTGTCACTTTCACCACCACCTTGTCATCGGTCTTGCCACCCTTCAGTTTGCTCTTGGGTATGATGATGTCATGTGCAAACAGGTTGTCGGGGGTCACCAGTACTGCCAAGTCTTTCTCCACCCGCAATTTGCCCACAAACTCAGTGCGCTTGCGTTGCAGTATGGCGGTTACCATAGCCTCTTTGATGTGCTTTTCGCGGCGCGCCATAAACGACACCTGGACCCGGTCTCCGTCGAGGGCGCTCATGGAGTTACGCTCTGCCACAAACACCGGTTGGCTGCCGTCGTCGGGGATGAACGAGTTCTTACCGTTCGCCTTGCGCCTGAAGGTGCCTTCCTGCAGTTGTGTCTTCGTATTGAGTCTGTACTGATTATCGCTCACCTTGGTCAGAAAGTCGTCCCATGCCATTTCCTCCATCACGTCGATGGCAAGCATCTTCATGGGGTGTGTCACCAGTTTGAGTGTCTTGAATATCTGTTTGAAGCTGAAGGTCTCTCCCGGATTGCTCTGGAAAAAGCTTTCCAGCATTTCCACTATCTGTTTCTTGGTGATGCGTTTTCCGCCTTTTTTCTTTCCCATAGTCGTACCGTTTTGGTGTAACGTGTTTTTCGAGACAGCCTATTGCCCTGACAGGACTCCATGCCGCCTGTCTCTTGCTATTGCAAACATACGAAAAAAAATCGGATGCCCCATTATTTTTTTCAAGAATTAACCGAAATGTTACACTCTTGTAACTAAACCATTGGTCTCCGGAGGCATCTAAAGAGTGATGAGACACATGCCGTTATACACCGATCTGGTCTTCTGTATAGTGTTGCTGCCACTGATGATCATTGCTTTTCCCGTAGAGCGATGGTGGGCAACGGCACCTGTGTATTTCTGCCTGTTCGTTTTATGGCTCTACACCACCTATTTCCTTTACAGTCATTATGTGGTGCCTGGACTGTTCAGAAACAGACGAAGACGAATTGCCGCCATAGTCTGCATTGTGGTGTCATTGTTCTCTCATCTGTCTGGATGTTTGGTTTGTACTTCCTGCTGTATGCAGCGGATGCTGATGCAAAGATACATCATTCAAGCGGAAAACCGATTACCCGTATTTGGGATAAACTTACCTTTTTTACCTGCACTTCATTTTGTTTGCAGATTTTCCGGTGATAATTGAGCGTAAATAGACAAAAACTGCGTAACTTTACATCTGCAAAACGTTTGCAGTAGAATTTATATCCTATATCAGTATGATGGACAGACTTATGTTGAGAATCGCTATCATGGTGGTTGCCGTGGTTTGCAGCGGGCGGTTATGGGCACAGCCGACAGTGAAATCGGGTTTTGAAGAACTTGACGCTTGGACGGAAAAGTGTCACCAGGAGCGGCCGCGCACATTGGGTTATCCCTGTAATCAGGTGTCTGACCTTACCGGTTTCTACAAGTGGTACACCGACAATGGGATGGAGAACTTCCTGATAAACAATGCAGGTGATCCCTTTGGTAAAGTGGGGGCACTTTCCTCGGCAAAGTTTGAGCGGGAGGTGATAGAATATTTCGCGCCAAAATACGGTTTCTCTACCGATGACCTTTGGGGAATGGTTACCATGAGCGGTACCGACGGCAATAACCACGGCATATATTTTGGTGCCAACTATCTGCAGCACCTTACAGGAAAGCAGCCTGTGGTATATGTTTCTGATGAGGCACATTACAGCAACTATCGTCTGTGCGACCTGCAGAATCTTGAAGTACGTCTTATCAAAAGTGATGAAATGGGGCGTATGATACCCGACTCTTTAGAGGCTGCGCTCGACATCTCGCGCCCCTGTCTGATGATATATGCCATGGGCAGTACCTTCAAGGGTGCCATTGACGACCAGAAAGCGCTGAACAGGGTGTTGGCACGCCATCCGGAAATGGCGGTGTACAGACACGTTGATGCAGCTCTTTTCGGAGGCTATCTGCCGTTTACCAAGTATCGCCATCTGGTGGACAGACGGGAAGTGGAATTTGAGTCCATCTCTGTCAGCGGACACAAGTTTTTCGGTATCGACAGTCCGTGCGGCCTGTTCATCACCTCACGCCATGTATATGAGAACCAGACTACCTTTGACATCCCCTATCTCAATGCCAATATGCGCATGATCAGTTGTTCCCGCTCGGGCATAGAACCGCTGAAGTTCTGGTGGCTCATCAAGAATGTGGGCGACAAGGGATGGACTGCACAGGCAAACAGTATGCTGGAATGTACCGTTTATCTGAAGGAACGGCTTACAAGTATCGGATGGAAATGCTGGAGCAATGAATACAGCAATACCGTGTTTTTCACACGCCCCGATGACAATATCGTGAGCCGGTTCAACCTTGCCAATAGCAACGACCCGCGTTTCGGCGGCAGGCTTTCTCATGTGGTGGTGATGCAACATGTGACAAAGGAGGCTATCGATGGCTTTGTGGATGCCCTGAAAGCACAGGGGAAGGAATGACAGATACATTTAGACTGTTGGTGGGTTGCGCTGTGATCCACTGATAATGATAATAAATCGGAGAACATGAACGAAGATACAATCTGCGCTATTGCCACAGGACAGGGGGGCGCGATAGGCATCATCAGGATATCGGGTCCTAAGGCCTTTGCCATTACTGATACCGTATTTGCACCCAAGGGGAAGCAAGGGGGAGCATTGAGGTCGAGAGCCTCTCACTCTCTGGTCTATGGCTTGATACGCAATGAACGGGGAGAGACTGTCGATGAGGTGCTGGCATCGGTATTCAAGGCACCCCACTCATACACTGGAGAGGATGCCGTGGAACTGGCTTGCCATGCCTCGCCCTATATCATGCAGCAGGTGATGCAACTGCTTACAAGGAATGGATGCCGACTGGCAACGGCAGGAGAGTTTACGCAGCGTGCCTTCCTTAACGGAAAAATGGATTTGAGTCAGGCTGAGGCTGTGGCTGATGTGATTGCATCGACCACACAGGCTGCCCACCGCATGGCAATGAACCAGATGAAGGGAGCCTTTAGCAGGCAACTGGCAACGCTGAGGGAGAAACTGCTGACACTGACCTCGCTGCTGGAACTGGAGATAGATTTCTCTGACCATGAAGAATTGGAATTTGCCAACCGTGATGAACTGAGGCAGTTGACGGAAGAGGTGCAGGGCGTAATCAGCCGGCTTGCCGATTCGTTCAGTACAGGCAATGCCATCAAAAGGGGTGTGCCGGTGGCGATTGTGGGGGAAACAAATACAGGAAAATCTACCCTGCTCAATGCGTTGGTGGGAGAAGAGAAAGCCATCGTGAGTGATATTCATGGTACCACAAGAGACGTGATAGAGGATATAGTGAGCATCAACGGCACTGCTTTCCGCTTCATTGACACCGCAGGCATCAGGAAGACCACCGACACCATAGAGAATCTGGGCATAGAGCGTACCTATCAGAAACTGGAACAGGCTACCATCGTACTGCTACTTGTCGATGCTACGCAGGCGCAGAAACAATATCAGTCACTCGCACCGAAAATCATGCCATTGTGCCAAGACAAGAAACTCCTCATCGTGGTGAACAAAAGCGACCTCATCATGCAAAAAGACACACGCGACGGGTGGCTGTATATCTCTGCCAAAACAGGAGAGGGCATCGACTCATTGAAACAACGTATAGTTGAGGCTGCCTGTCTTCCGGAACTCTCCGAAAGTGATGTGGTAGTGACCAACATCCGTCACTATGAAGCGCTGAACCGTGCTCTGGAGTCCATCGTCCGTGTAAACGAGGGACTGAACAGTGACCTTCCCTCAGACCTCATCTCACTGGACCTGCGCGAATGTATCCATCATCTTGCAGCCATCACCGGAGGAGAGATAACCACAGATGCCGTACTCTCAACTATCTTTTCAAGGTTCTGCGTGGGAAAGTAGAACAACACAGTTGTGCTTACCCATTACGAGCGAAGGCGAGGCGACACTGCCCTCACTCCCAAGAAGCAGTTAATAGTACTGGATGCCTTAAAACAGGCAGGCACTCACAAGGAAACACTACCAAACTACGGGCTGAAGGCCCAAAAGCGTTCACACACAAGCACAGGGTTAACGCTTTTGCCTTTTCAAGGCGTATCCAAATGTATCCATCAAACCCAGGGTGTCATTCCGCTTCGCTCCATTCTGCCCTGGGCTGTGCGCAGACTGCCCTTTATTCGCAAAGCTCATCAGCAAGCAGTCAGGGCGCACAATTCGTCGAACTCACGTTAATTAAATTGTTGTCAGTAAACTCAAATCAACCTCCGGAATAATCGCATCCGTAAGTTTGTCTTGTATAAGGAATCCCATGTAGAGCGGGATGGTGAGTACATTTCCCTCACGCCCTACATTGTATTGTCCCAACTTGATGGCGCTGTTCACGTGATACACATCCTTGTTTTTAAGAACAGTAGTCAAACTTTTCGCCTTTCCAGCCTTTGCTTTCACTTCAAGAATGACGCATTCTCCTTTGAATCGTACCAAGAAGTCCAGTTCAAGACCGCTTTCCTTGTGGAAGTAGTACAGCTTTTGTCCGGACTTGCAGAGGAAATCTGCCATGAGGTTCTCAAAGATGGCTCCCTTATAGCCAAGAAGATTACCCTTTAAGATATCTATTTGCGTGCCATAATTGAGCATTGCCATCAAGATACCTATGTCTGTTGTATATACCTTAAAGCAATCTTTGATAGATTTTCCGTCCAAAGGCAGTTCTGTTATGGATGTGTTATAGCACCGTTGAACTATTCCGGCATCCTCCAACCATTGGATGCTCCCCATGTATTGCGAAGCCCGTCCACCTTTCTTAACCACAGAATACTGGAACTTTTTGTTCTCCTTCGCTAATTGTGTAGGGATGGATTCAAAGCATTCACGGATATGAGGCTTGTCGGTATCATCCGCATATTTCACCATATCCTCTTCGTATTCGGCAATGAGGTTGCACTGTACCTTATATATAAGCTCGATGTTCTTCGTTTCAAGGAAGCAATTTACTACTTCCGGCAGACCTCCGACGATGACGTATCTATACAGCAGCTCCATCATCGCCTTGTGAATACCATCAGGGACAGCAGTCTCATTCTCGAAGCTGGTTTTGATGGATTCTATCACCTCATCATTGATACCGTTTGCCCAAAGAAACTCCTCAAAGTCCAAGGGATACATGTCAATGACTGTTTCATATCCCACGGGAACGGAATCTTGTCCCTCTTCCTCGTTTTTCCTCTTGCTTTTGCCGTAGCCTTTCACGCCTAAAAGCGAACCCGTAGCGATAACATCGAAGCGGCCATCTATATGAAATGACTTCAAGGCCGTCCGCGCTTCTTTGCATTCCTGAATCTCATCAAGGATAATGCAGGTCTTTCCATTGATAAAACGACTCCCCGGAATCAAGGCTGAGAGGTTGAGAATTATAGTGTCCACATCTATGTTACCCGTAAAGGCCGATTTCTTGTCCGGTTCAAGAATGAAGTTCATATAGACTACATTCTCATAATTCTCCTTTGCGAATTTCTGTACGATGTATGTCTTTCCGCATTGACGGATGCCCTTTATCACGATAGGCTTTCTGTCTTTCGTGTCCTTCCATTCGGTCAAATATGTTTCTATCTTTCTTTTAAGCATAGTTTTCCACGATTACCTCAATGCAAAAATACACTTTTCCAAGCGAATGTGCAAGAACTGTTACACTTTTCGGAACGAATAATGCTAAGAAGCACACATTTTTCGGAACGAATCAACAAGATTCACCCGGCAAATCACCGAAAATCCAAGAAAAGCACTACCTTTGTCGTATGGTTTGATTCTTCTGTCCTGTCCATCCTCACCTGGTGGGCTATTGGCAGATTCCATCCCCATCATTATTTTGCTGAGTCGGGACGGAAATATTTTTTCCTCCCGAGGAAAATAAAAACATCAGCCTACTCCTGACTTGGCTTTAACCCAAATCGGTCATTAGCGTTATGATGATAACATCTTGTAATTTTGAGCAGATTTCTTTTCGGTTTGAGGGAGCAATGGGGTTCCATTGTAACTGAAAAGCGGAAAGAAAGATGACAAAAAGAAAGTATGTTTGCGCCGAACAGTCTAATGACCGATTTGGGTTAAACGCACCCCATCCATAGACAAAACATGGGGGCGGTTGAAATGTCCATTCGCATAGCTAACACGTTTACTCTTTTTGCCGTTTGTTGTGACTTGCAGTTTTCAGTTGTGCGGAAAAACCGAATAACTGAAAACTATATTTACCCACATACAGTTATATCAAAACACCTGCTTTCGCAGCCATTCGCCCATAAAACGGTCGTAGATTATGTATCCGTCGGCGGTTTGATAGACCAATTCGTTTTCTTTCAGTTTTTTTAATGCAGACCTTACACTGCTTGCAGCCTTCAGCCTATGTTTACTGATAAAATCTCCAGCAAGCACTTCTTTAACACAGCCTTCTTGGGCGATTGCTTTCAACAAACGCACATTGCCGGCAGAATATGCTTTCAACAAATCTGCATACGAATAACTTTGTTCGGTGATAATCTGTTCCACCGCATACAGCACCAGTTCCATTTCCACATTCCTGTTATAGCCATACAGGCGGTTAAGCAGATTTTGTATATACCAAGTGTGTCCGTCAAACTTATCATAAATAACATCGAGAACTTCGCGTGGAAGTTCCAAATTGTGATTGGCAAAATGTCCTATTGCAAAACTGGCATACTCATCCCGATTGATTGTTCCGATAGTGAGCAATTGGGTGCTTTGGTAAAATGGCCGCTTGGATGATGCGAACATTTCCTGCATAACATGCTGCTTGCTGCCTGCAAAAATAAAGTTGATGTTGGGCAGGAACTGAATATATGAACGCAACAGGGCTTCTATTCCTTTTTCCGGATACTCGGCTATCTGCTGAAATTCATCAATAGCTATATAACAACGCTTTTCAGATGAAGCAAGATAATCAAAAATCTCTTTGAGCGTGCTCTTCTCCTCTGCAGGAGATACATCCACCGTTACTTTTGGAACACCTGACATTTCATCAAAAGTGAATACCGGACGGCAGCTGCGAATGAATTGCGAAATGCGACTTAATGCTTTTTGTGGCATAGAATCCAACTGCCCCAATACCGTATTGGCGAACAATCGCACAAAATCTCCCAATGTCTGAGTGGAATATATATCCATATAAAGCGTAACGATGTCTGATTTCTGCTCTTTAAGCTGATAAAAAACATGATGAATCAATCCAGTTTTACCCATACGGCGTGGTGCAATCAGCGTCACATTCCTTCCATTGTGAAGGGCATCGAGAATAGTGGCAGTTTCTGCTTTACGGTCGCAGAAGAATTCGGGATTGTAGTATCCTGCTATCAGGAAAGGATTATTTGGCTTCACTGCATTGCATTTTTTATCGTTACACAATTATCGTAACGCAAAATTAGCAATATAATTTGAAATAGCCAATAAATGCAGCTGATTCTTTTGCTTGCCAAAAGAAAAGATATAACGCCATTCCCAACTTGACTTTAATGACCGTTATTATAACGTGAGTTCGACGAATTGTGCGCACAAAACATCAGCAAGCAGTCATGGCAAAACAATCATGTGAATTCATCGAACTCACGTTAAAGTTAATGCAAATAGAGGGAAAGAAGAAAAAACACATTATCTTTGCAAAACA
>CALZXH010000045.1 GCA_945830055.1 uncultured Prevotella sp. | reverse complement strand
GTCCCTCACCGGCTTTGAACATCCAGCCCCGGTTCAGACTGAGGGTGTCTGTGGCTGCCGCCATGCTGATGCAGCACAGGGAACCCCAAAAAGTAGCAATGATTTTAGTTGTCATATCGTTATACAGTTAGTAATATTCTTCAGAACGGCATGAAGACACATCCAACTACGTAGAGTTGTCTTCATTTTAGGTTTCAGGAAATTGTTATGGTTGCAAAGATAACGATAATTATTCAAAAACAACGAATGAGAGACCAGGAATTATCATTCTCCCAAAGACTCAAACAGCCACGGTTCAATCCGGGCATCAGGGACCGGGGACAGAAAAAAACGGTGGCGGGAAACCTCGACTTCCCCGCCACCCTATTTTTCAGCTACGCGCTCAACTCAGGAACCTGTTGGCTGCTCTGAGCTGGTGGCGCATGATGCTCAAGAACTCTTGTGTTTCCTGAAGCACGTTGAGATAGATGAGCGAAATCTTCATGTTGGATGCCTCCTTGTCATTCTGCATACGATCGATATGCTGTTTGCGTAGCGCGGAGAGCTTGTCTTTCAGCATGTCAGCCTCGACAAGCACTTTATCGTACTGGGCAAAGCGCATGGTAGAAAGCATCGACTCCGAACGTTGCATCAGGTCGATTACCTCCATGCGTACCGGTGCGAACTCGTGAATCAAATCTTGCGGAATAGGATTGAAATTATTGTCGATATGCTCGGTAATGGGTTCCGACATGCGTTTCAGACAATAGATGTACTGCATATCGCTGTTCACACCCAGATGGTACCAGGTGTTGCGCTCTAGGGCCACCTGTCTGGGGATGCGTTTCATCGCCAGGAGCTGTTTGCGGCGGTAGCGCTGCAGTTGTTCCTGCTCGTTATCCAACTCCTTTTTACATTGTTTCAAGGTGCGCAGACGGTTGTTTTCCAATCCGCTGATAACAGACTCGAACTGTTCAAGTGCGAAGCGACACACAAAACTCTGGGTGCGCGACACGTGTTTGGACAACAGGCTCCATACTATCTCGGGATCCTTGGTACGCATCATCAGCAGGAACACATCATCCTCGCGGTCCTGGTTGCGTTTGCGTGCAAACTGTATCTGACTGCGGACAAGCAGCCAGATGGCTATCACCATAAACGCAAGCATGGCAACAAAACCGCCCCAGTTCATCAGCAGACACACGATGGCACAGGCTGCAAAAGCGACACCGGCTGTAATAAACCATCCGCCGATAACAGAAAGCACTCCTGTGACACGGAACACGGCACTCTCACGGCTCCACGCCCTATCGGCAAGCGAACTGCCCATCGCCACCATAAAGGTGACATAGGTGGTAGATAGGGGCAACTTGTAGTTTGTTCCCACCACGATAAGCATGGAGGCAAGCACCAGGTTGACGGCTGCACGAACCACATCAAAGGCGGCACCATCGGCCAGGACGGCCTCTTCACGGTTAAAACGGCTATCTATCCAGCGGGTGAACGAGCGAGGCATCCAGCGGGTTATAAAGCCTCCTGCATCCTGTCCGGCACGCACGATGCTTCGGGCAGCCTTGGAAGAACCGAACATCTCTTCGCCCTCATCCTGCCGTGCCAGATCGACACTGGTCTTCACCACATTCTGCGCCTTTTTGGAGGTTGCCATCGCAATAATCATCACCACCCCGGCAAGCATCAGGTACAGCATAGGAGTCTTGGCGCTACTCATCAGCGAAGTCATCATGAACCCTTCATTATCGCCGTTGCCATGGGCCATGAAATCGTTGTAGGAGTCAAGTCCCGCCATAGGCACACCGATGAAGTTCACAAGGTCGTTGCCGGCAAAGGCCATGGCAAGCGCAAAGGTACCCATCAGCACCACCACTTTGAACACGTTGACACGCAACCAATGAAGCACCTGCATCAACAGAGAAGCGCAGACAAAGGTAGCGGCAAGCAGCATGGGAGTATTGTCGGTAACCCACTGGCGGGTAGATGTACTTATGAAAGGCGACTTGCCCAAGCCCTTGATGAAGATGAAATAGGCAAGCAAAGTGAATGCGATACCGCCAAATATGGCGATGGTATAGCGCAGATGCCGCTGGTAGGCGAAGGTAAACACCACACGCGAAATCCACATCACTATTGCGCCCACCACGAAGGCGATGGCCACACTCACAAAGATAGCGATAATGACACTCAACGCCTTGTCGCTGTTGAGCAGCATGTCAAGATTGAGCGACGGGTCGGCATTCATCTTCAGAATGGCCAGGATAAAGGTGCCACCCAGCAGTTCGAACACCAGCGATACGGTGGTGGAGGTGGGTAGTCCCAAGGTATTGAACATGTCGAGGACAATCACATCGGTTACCATTACAGCAAGGAATATGGTCATCACCTCGTGAAACGTATAGTTGGCGGGATACATGATGCCATGGCGCGCCACATCCATCATGCCGGCACTCATCACGGCACCTATAACCACACCCACAGAGGCGATGATCATCACCGTCTTGAACTTAGCCACTTTGGCGCCGATGGCGGAATTAAGGAAGTTTACGGCATCGTTGCTCACTCCCACAAACAGGTCGAATACTGCCAAGATAAGCAGAAAGACCACTATCAACAAATAAATAATTTCCATGTTTTCTGTCTTTTGCTATTTTTCGGCAAAAGTAGAAAACAGATATTACAAAGCCGTGACAACAATATGAAGATGCTTGTAAAGGTGAAAGGTCCGGCGACCCAGGCTTGTCAAATCAACAAGTCGAACCAGAAAGTGGAACCGATGTTCTCCGTAGAAGACACGCCCACCCTGCCGCCAAGACTGACGGCATAACTCCGGCATACCGACAAGCCCAAGCCCATACCTTGGACAAAGTCGTCTAATTTGACAAAGCGCTCGAAGATACGGTCTTGCTGGTCTTTTGGGATACCTATACCCGTGTCTCTGACGTAGATGTGCAACACTCCGCCCTCTCTCCATACAGATCCGAGAACTACTCTTCCCGATTTGGTAAACTTGAGGGCGTTGTCCATGAAATGCTCCAGGATGGTGCGTATTCTTTCTTTATTGGAATAGATATTCAAAGAGCCTGTGGATATCTCTCCCTCCAAAACAATCTGAGGATTCTTATTCACCTCTGCATATTGCCTCAACACATCATGCAACAGGGGGTCGATGTCAAACCACGATTTCTCGACCGTTTCCTGAGCAAGGGCAGCATCCTCCTTGGACTGTGCCACCACGCTGTCGAAGATACGCAACAGCTTATGGTTGTTTTCCTTGATGATATCCACCATCTTCTCTCGTTCCTCTTCTGTCTCAGCCATAGGCAATATGTCAGAAAAGCCAACGATAGCATTAAGCGGCGTCTTTATCTCGTGACTGATATTGGCAAGGAAAGCAGACTTGATGCGGTCGCTCTCTTCTGCCCTGTTTCTCGCCACAAGCAGTTCCTTCTCCATCTCTTTACGCAAATCGATGCAGGTAGAGGTGCCCACCACCATATTGGGAAGGCCCTCGGCATTTCGGCTCATCACGGTGGCATTCGTCTCCATCCAATGGTAACGGTCGGCATTTTCTTCGCGCATCTGATAAATGCCATACATTTCGGAAGACAGTCCTGCGAACATGCTTTCCAGCGAATGCTCTACCCTATCTCTGTCCCAAGGTGCCAGCAGGCTGTAGATATCATCCAGCGGTTTGCCTTGACCCAGCACCGCCTTGTCCACGGCATCAGAACGGTAGTCGTTGTCATATACAATAGTACGGGTGGTCGGGTTGATACGCCACAAGGCCATGTTCATCACCTTGAGTACCATATCGAACTCCACATTCTCAGGAACGAGTTTGCCGAACAGCCCCATCTCCTCATCCAATTCCCGATGCTGGCGTCTGAGACGTATGAAAAACAGAAACAGCAGCAGGATAAGGACTGACGGAATACATATCCAAAGCACCTGAGAATTCAGTTCAGGAACCTCTATCAAACATATATTCATACCTGTCAGCAAGTACATTATTCCATCGGTTAAGGTCAAACAAAGCGGGCTGAACCACCCGTTGTACAAAATGGGCGCCAGACACACCGGCAACCTATCATACGCCACAAAAATACATTATTTTTCTTTTTCAGCCAAAAAAAAGCGCAACATTTTTCGGACTATTCTTTGCAATCTGACTGATTTGAACTAACTTTGTGCCCACAAGTATTGACAGATTTATAAATGAGTACTCAAGAGTTTACGCAGTTATTGACGCAAACGGTAGAAAGATTATCTGAGAAAGACTCACTGAAAGGGCTGTTCCATCAGCACCGGGAAGGCAATCCGCCACCATCCAACAAGGTATTAGAAGAGATTGTGGAACTATCGAGAGCCATCTTGTTTCCGGGATATTTTGGCAAGTCATCAGTAGATATGCGCATCATCCGCTACCACATGGGTGTAAGCATAGAAAGGCTGCATACCCTGCTTTCCGACCAGATATGCGCAGGACTGGGATTTGCACCTGGGGACGAAGAGGAGGAGACCAGTGCGACGGCGTTGCAGCAACGTGCGGAACAGCTGGCAGCCCAACTGATAGCACGACTGCCCGACATACGCGAACTGCTTGCCACCGACGTGGAAGCTGCCTATAACGGCGACCCCGCAGCCACCGGTTACGGAGAAATCATTTCGTGCTACCCTATCATCAAGGCGCTGGTAAACTACCGGGTCGCCCATGAACTGTTGCTGCTGAATGTGCCACTCATACCACGCATGCTTACCGAGATGGCCCACTCTGAAACAGGCATCGACATACACCCAGCCGCACAGATAGGCCACCATTTTACCATAGACCACGGCACCGGCGTAGTGATAGGTGCTACCTGCATCATCGGCAACAACGTGAAGCTGTATCAGGGAGTGACTTTGGGAGCCAAGAGTTTCCCGTTGGACAGCGACGGGAACCCCATCAAAGGCATTCCCCGCCACCCTATACTGGAAGACGATGTGATAGTATATGCCAACGCCACCCTGCTGGGACGCATTACCATAGGCAAGGGGTGCGTGGTGGGAGCCAACGTGTGGGTAACCCATAGCATGAAACCCAAGACCAAGAAATACAAAAAGGACAAAACCGACAACATAGACTTAGAATTTAACAATGGAACAGGAATTTGAACTGATAGCCAAGACCTTTATGGGCTTGGAACCCGTACTGGCAAAAGAACTGACACAACTGGGTGCCAATAATGTACAGATAGGGCGCAGGATGGTATCTTTCACCGGTAACAAGGAGATGATGTACCGCGCCAACTTCCATCTGCGCACCGCCATACGCATTCTGAAACCTATCAGCCACTTCACCGCAAAATCAGCTGACGATGTATATAACAAGGTAAAGGAGATTGACTGGTCAAAATACATCATGCAGGACGAGACCTTTGCCGTGGATTCCGTGGTGTTTTCCGAAGAGTTCAAGCACTCCAAATTCGTATCATACAAGGTGAAAGACGCCATTGTGGACCAATTCAGAGAAAACACAGGGAAACGCCCCAACATCAGCATATCCAACCCAGACCTGCGTCTGAGCATGCATATTGCGGAAGACAGATGCACGCTGAGCATGGACTCAAGCGGAGAGAGTCTTCACCGCAGGGGCTACCGGCAGGAGAGCGTAGAAGCTCCGCTGAACGAGGTGCTCGCCGCTGGCATGATCATGATGACGGGCTGGAACGGAGACACCGACCTGATTGACCCTATGTGCGGCAGCGGAACCATCGCCATCGAGGCGGCGCTCATCGCACGCAATATGGCACCGGGACTGTTCAGAAAGGAATATGCTTTCGAGAAATGGCACGATTTTGACAAGGAGCTGTTTGACTCCATTTACAACGACGATTCGCAGGAAAGGGAGTTCAAGCACCACATCTACGCACGCGATATAGACATCAAGGCGGTGAATACCGCACGGATGAACGTGAAAGCAGCAGGACTCTCTGCAGACATCACAGTAGAGGAGGCTGATTTCAAGAACTTTACGCAGCCTAAAGAAAAGAGCATCATCATCATGAATCCGCCTTACGGAGAGCGCATCACCACCCCAGACTTGCTGGGCACCTACAAAATGATAGGTGAACGGTTGAAACATCAGTTTTCTGAAAGCGACGCATGGATTCTAAGTTACCGTGAAGAGTGTTTCGACCAGATAGGACTGAAGCCGTCCATCAAGATACCCCTGTACAACGGTTCGCTGGAATGTGAGTTCAGGAAATACCAGATTTTTGACGGCAAGATGAAGGATTTCCGACGTGAAGGCGGACAAATAAAGACGGACGAAGAGCGCAAGCAGATGGCTGAAAAACATCGCTTCAAGAAAGACCGTGGAGAATTTAAGATGCGTCATGACCAACAGGAGGAGAACGAGGAAGGCGATATCCGCTCTTTCAAGTTCCACTCGCTGGAAAAGAAATCGTTCCAGTCTTCGCGCAAAGGCGGAAGGGACGATGCCCGCGATGACTACAACGGGCGAAGAAAGGACAGAGACGACCATCGTTCTCCACGCAACGACAAAAGAGGAGCGAGAGACAGCAAGCGTGGCCCTCGCGACAGCTACGGATCAAACCGTGGAGGCCATGAGTATTTCGACCGCAGCGGAGGAAAGAAATATGGCAAGAACGGGAAAAAAGATGATTGGACTAAGAAGAGATATGACCATGAAGAAGATTAAGACCATGATAGCTATGGCAACACTTGTGGCATGCCAGCATACCTTGGCACAGAAACAGTTTACGCTGGAGGATATCAACTTCGGCGGCAACAACTTCTACAATCTGTTGCCAAAAAACATGTACCTCACATGGTGGGGCGACCAGTTGATGTATCAGGATGCAGAAGAAAGCGGCACCGTGGACATGAAAAACGGAAAACCCAAGGCGCTCTTCAACATCAAGGACCTGGGCGAGGGATGGCATAGCGCCATGAACGCCAAATATCCCTACAAGGACCAGACCGTAGTGTTACTCAACAACGGCAAGGAAAGAGTGCTCTACGACTGGAAAAAGCGCACCGTGGTATGGAGACAGGACAGCAAGGACCAAGGCGAAAGCCAATGGAACAAGCAGTCAAAAGCCACGGCCTTTGTGCGCGACAACCAACTCTGCGTAATCACCGCTGACAACAAGACCAGACAGCTGACCACGGATGGCAGCAGAGAGCTGGTGTATGGCAAGGCAGTCCACCGTCTTGAGTTCGGCATAGAGAAAGGTATCTTCTGGAGTCCCGACGGCGAAAGATTTGCCTTCTACCGCATGGACCAAAGCATGGTAGCCGACTATCCGCAAGTGGACATTTTCCACCCCATGGCACAACCTGCCCCCGACAAGTACCCCATGGCAGGACAAGCCAGCCATAAAGTAACCGTTGGTGTTTATGACCTGCACACGGAAAAAACCGTGTACCTGCAAGCGGGCGACCCTACCGACCGATATTTCACCAACATAGCATGGGCACCCGACAGCAAGAGTATCTACCTATTTGAGTTGAACCGCGATCAGAATGACTGTCAATTGGTTTGCTATAATGCAGAAACCGGCGAGAAACAAGGAGAAATCTACCGCGAGACTGACAGCAAATATGTGGAACCACTCCACCCCATCCTGTTCCTGCCCTGGCAACCTGACCAGTTTATCCTGCAGAGCCAGCGCGACGGATTCAACCACCTCTATTTATATAATGTGAAGGGCGAACAAATAAAACAGCTTACCCAAGGTGCCTATGTGGTTGAAGACGTACTGGGCTTTGACGAGAAGAACAAACGGGTCATCATCGCAAGCAACGAGAAGCATGCCACACAGCGCAACCTCTTTGCTGTAGATATCAAGACAGGCAAGAAGATGGCACTCGACAACGGCAGGGGATTCCACTCTGCCTCTCTGTCCAAATCGGGTACCTGGCTGTACGAGAAATACACCGAGCCCGACGTACCGAGAGTCATCAACCTGACCAACACGACAAACGCCAAGACCCTGCAACTGCTTAAAGCCGAGGATCCTTGGAAGGAATATGCCACCCCACAGTTCTCTATGGGCACCATCAAGGCCGCCGACGGCGTGACCGACCTGTACTACCGCATGGTGAAGCCTGCCGATTTTGACGCAAGCAAGAAATACCCCACCGTGGTGTATGTGTACGGAGGACCTCATGCCCACATGATAGAAAGTTCATGGCATTACGCTTCCAGGTCATGGGAGACCTACATGGCACAAAAGGGTTACATCATCTTTGTGCTCGACAACAGGGGAAGCGAGCGTCGTGGCAAGGAGTTTGAGCAAGTGACTTTCAGACAGTTGGGACAGGTGGAGATGACAGACCAAATGAAAGGTGTGGAGTTTCTGAAATCGCTGCCCTACGTGGATGCCGACAGGATGGGTGTGCATGGCTGGAGCTACGGAGGCTTTATGACCATCTCGTTGCTCACCAACTACCCTGACGTATTCAAGGTGGGCGTGGCAGGCGGTCCGGTCATCGACTGGAAATGGTATGAAGTGATGTACGGCGAGCGCTACATGGACACACCTCAGACCAATACTGATGGCTACGAGAAGACATCTCTTATAACCAAGGCGAAGGACCTGAAGAGCAAACTTCAGATCATCATCGGCTATAACGATGATATTGTGGTGCCGCAACATGCCCTTTCATTCATCAACGCCTGTACGGAAGCAGGCACCCAGCCCGACTTTTTCGTATATCCTGGAGAGGGGCACAACATGATGGGGCACAAGAGCGTGCATCTTCACGAACGCATCACACAATACTTTGAGGACTATCTGAAATAATTTTGAGTCAAGAAAAACATACACGACATGAAGATATTATTATTAGGAAGCGGCGGCCGCGAGCACGCCTTGGCTTGGAAGATTGCACAAAGCAAGAAAGTGGAAAAACTATACATCGCACCAGGTAATGCAGGTACGGCTGACTGTGGCGAGAATATAGAGATGAAAGCTGACGACTTTGAAGCCATCAAGTCATTTTGTGTTGAAAACCAGGTGGATATGGTAGTAGTGGGTCCCGAAGACCCATTGGTCAAAGGTATCTACGACAATCTGAAAGCCGACAGTCGTACTGCCCACATCCCAGTGATAGGTCCATCCAAAGCGGGTGCCGTGCTTGAAGGAAGCAAGGATTTTGCCAAGGCATTCATGATGCGTCACAATATTCCCACGGCCAAATACCGCACCTTTTGCGGAGAGAATCTGGAAGAAGGGTTGAAGTTCTTAGAAACACTGGAAGCCCCCTACGTACTCAAGGCCGACGGCCTGTGTGCCGGCAAGGGTGTGCTGATACTACCCACTTTGGAAGAAGCCAAAAAAGAGCTGAAGGAGATGCTGGGCGGAATGTTCGGCAACGCCTCGGCACAGGTAGTGATAGAGGAATTTCTGAGCGGTATCGAGTGCTCGGTGTTCGTGCTCACCGACGGTAAGAACTACAAGATTCTGCCCGAAGCAAAGGACTATAAGCGTATCGGCGAAGGCGACACCGGACTGAACACCGGCGGAATGGGTAGCGTGACACCTGTACCCTTTGCCACCAAGGAGTGGATGGAAAAGGTGGAACAACGCATCATCAAGCCTACAGTGGACGGTCTGGCAGCTGAGGGAATCACCTACAAAGGATTTATCTTTTTCGGGCTCATCAACGTAAAAGGCGAACCTATGGTAATAGAATACAACTGCCGCATGGGTGACCCTGAGACAGAGAGCGTGATGCTACGCCTGAAGAGCGATCTGGTAGATTTGCTGGAAGGTGTGGCAGAAGGCAATCTTGACCAACGCGAGATAACCTTTGACGACCGCTCTGCCGTATGCGTGATGCTGGTGAGTGGCGGCTATCCCCAAGACTATAAGAAAGGCTATCCCATCACCGGTATTGACAAGGTGGAGGGAAGCATCGTATTCCATGCAGGCACATCTCTAAAAGAGGGTAATGTGGTAACCAACGGCGGGCGCGTGATTGCCGTAAGTTCTTACGGAAAAGACAAGGAAGAGGCGTTGCAGAAATCATTTGAAGAGGCACAGAAGATTCTGTTTACCGACAAATATTTCAGAAGAGATATCGGCAAAGATCTCTAACAACAAAATGCAAAAGCGACTGCAAAACCATATCTCTGAAAGCCGTACTGCGCTGCCCGTCGTGGCAGTGTACGGGCTTTTGGTGTGGATAGCAGGCGGACTGATAGCCGAAAACAGATGGCTTCAGTTCGCCTTTTTCGCCCTTTCCACCTACCTCATGGTGGAACTCAACAACCGCTATGCGCTCATCCGCATTTACAGTCGTATGGTATCGTGCGCTTTTGTTATGCTCAGCACATCCTCGCTTTTCTTGTTTGAGGCATTCAGCGAGGCGATCACCATGTTCTGTATGGTGGTGGTTTTTCTTGGTCTGCTACATACCTACCAGAATCCTCTTGCCACCTCAGAAGCCTATGTGCTATCACTTGCCTTGGGCATCAATTCGGTGCTGTCGGTACATGTGCTGTGGTTCGTACCTCTGATATGGCTGCTGATGCTCACAGTACTGCAATCGCTCAGCTTTAGGACATGGGGAGCATCTGTATTGGGACTGCTCACTCCTTACTGGTTTCTGATGCCACTTCACCTGTACCGCGAGGACATATCACCCCTTGTGACTCACTTCGAGCAGTTGGCATCGTTCCAGACATGGTGGGACTACAGCAGTATGGATCTTTCCCATTTGATTTTTCTCATCCTGCTCTGCTTGCTCTCCGCCATCGGCATCTTCCATATCTGGCACACTGGCTACAACGACAAAATACGTACCAGGCAGTTCTATACCTGCTTTTCCATCACCAACATATATGTGTTTGTATTGATAGCCCTTCAGCCACAACTGTACCATACCGTCATTTATGCCGCCATTATCGGCACCTCGGTACATATCGCCCACTTCATCGCACTCACCAACAGCAAGACAACCAACCTACTGTTCTGTGCCATCATCGTCATCATTCTTTCACTCACCGCCTTCAATCTATGGATTTCATTATCAATCTTCTGACAGATTACGGCTATACAGGAATGCTATTGGCGGCTTTTCTGGCAGGAAGTTTCTTCCCCTTCAGTAGTGAGGCTGTGATGATAGGACTGATAGCAGCCGGATTGGACCCTACCCTGCTCTGCATTTATGCCACAGCAGGAAACGTGATGGGAGGCATGTTCAACTATGGTGTAGGGCGTATGGGTAAACTGGAATGGGTGGAGAAATACCTGCATGTAAAAAAGAAAGATCTGGACCGTGCCGAACGCTTCATGGGAGGACACGGTGCATGGATGGGATTCTTTGGTTTTGTGCCATTGCTGGGCAGTGCTATCACCATCATGCTGGGTTTCATGCGTGCCAATCTGCTCATATCGTTTGTGAGCATCACCATCGGCAAAGCCCTGCGCTACATCATTCTGGCATATGGCATGGGACTGATAATCCCATAAAAGTGCGTTAAAAGAGATTGAAAAGTCGGATATATAATGAATAATTCGTAACTTTGCGAGCTGTAATCTTCACCTGCGTGACACGGTTGCAGTTGGAAATGCCAACGAACAAGGGCAACAAGAACGAAGAAACACAATAAAACAACAGACATACAAATGAAACCGTTTAAAATCGTAGATAACGCATTGGGCTGGCTTGCCTTCCTGATTGCCGCCTTTGTGTATTGCTCTACCATCGAACCGACAGCCAGTTTCTGGGACTGTCCCGAGTTTATCACTACAGGTTACAAACTGGAAATAGGACACCCGCCCGGAGCCCCGTTCTTCATGCTGACTGCCAATCTGTTCTCTCAGTTCGTGAGTGATGCATCACAGGTGGCGCGTATGGTTAACATCATGAGTGCGCTCCTTTCGGCAGCCACCATCTTGTTCTTGTTCTGGAGCATCTCGCATCTCACACGCAGACTTATCACCAACCGTACCGATGAATTGTCGTGGGGAAAAATCATCACCATCGAGGCTGCCGCTTTGGTGGGTTCCCTGATATACACCTTCAGCGACACCTTTTGGTTCAGTGCTGTAGAAGGTGAGGTATATGCCTACTCTTCTGCATTTACAGCCGTAGTTTTTTGGCTGATACTCAAATGGGACGAACATGCCGACGAGCCCCACAGCGACCGCTGGCTGGTGCTTATCATGTATATGACAGGATTATCTATAGGCGTGCATCTGCTCAACCTATTGTGCCTGCCTGCCATCGTATTGGTGTATTATTACCGCAAGTTCCCCAACAAGACAGGCAACGCAGATCTGCGAGGCTCACTCATAGCCCTGGGTATATCGGTGGTTATTCTGGCTGCCGTGCTCTATGGTGTAGTGCCTGGCATCGTGCGTGTAGGCGGCTGGTTCGAACTGTTCTTTGTGAACACCTTGGGAATGCCTTTCAACACAGGCGAGATTATCTACATCATCCTTCTGGTGGCCTGCATGATCTGGGCCATCTATGAGACCTATCAGACCAAGAATATGCAGCGTGGCAATATTGCCTTTATCACTTCCATCGCCATGCTGGGCATACCTTTCTATGGTCATGGCATCCTCTCGGTTATTATAGGTATCGTGGTGCTCACCATACTTTGGTTCGTACTGAGGGTCAAGATAGAGAACAAGCCCCTTATCAGCGCACGCATCAAGAACACCTCGCTGCTCTGTATGCTGATGTTGATGATTGGCTATTCTACTTATGCAGTCATCGTGATCCGCTCTTCTGCCAATCCACCTATGGACCAGAACTCACCGGAGGATATTTTCACTTTGGGCGAATATTTGGGACGCGAGCAGTACGGACAGCGACCCCTGTTCTACGGACAGGCATACACCTCACAGGTAGAACTGGAACAGAAGGGCAACGTGTGCATCCCTGTAATGAGCAAAGGAGCACCTGTATATCAACGCAAGGAGAAGAGTAGTGCCGACGAGAAAGACTCCTACTTCGTAGTGCGCACCAAAGATGAATACAAATACGCACAAAACATGCTTTTCCCACGCATGTACAGCGGTTCTCATGCCTCACAGTACGAGAGTTGGATGGGTGGTGTGGAAGGTAACAACGTGCAATATGACCGCTGTGGCGAGATGGTGACCGTGAAGGTACCCACCCAGTTGGAGAACATACGCTTCTTTCTTTCCTACCAATGCAACTTCATGTACTGGAGATATTTTATGTGGAACTTTGCCGGTCGGCAGAACGACCTGCAAGGCAACGGAGAATTGGAGCATGGCAACTGGATTACAGGCTTTGACTGGTTTGACAACTGGCGTTTGGGAGACCAAAGCATGCTGCCCGACAGTCTAAAAAACAACAAAGGTCACAACGTATTCTACTGTCTGCCGCTACTGTTAGGACTCATCGGTCTGTTCTGGCAGTCGCTGCGAAAGGGTCAGAAAGGCATCCGCCAGTTCTGGGTGGTGTTCTTCCTGTTCTTTATGACTGGTCTTGCCATTGTGATATATCTGAACCAGACTCCCGGACAACCCCGTGAGCGCGACTACGCCTATGCAGGCTCCTTCTATGCCTTCGCCATCTGGTGCGGCATCGGTGTGGCTGCCATCATAGAGGAACTGGTGCGCCTGCTCAAGGCTAACCGCCTTGCCATTGCAAGCGTAGTGGGACTCGTATGTCTGTTGGTTCCTATTCAGATGGCATCGCAGACCTGGGACGACCACGACCGTAGCGGACGCTTTTGCTGTAGGGATTTCGGACAGAACTACCTGATGTCACTTCAGGAAGAGGGCAATCCCATCATATTTACCAACGGTGACAACGACACCTTCCCCCTTTGGTACAACCAAGATACAGAGGGAGTGCGTACTGACGCACGTGTATGTAACTTGAGCTATCTGCAGACCGACTGGTATATTGACCAGATGAGACGTCCTGCCTATGATTCTCCGTCGGTACCCATCACATGGAGCCGTCTGGAATACTGTTCGGGTACTAACGAATATGTACGCGTGATGCCTCAACTCAAAGAGCAAATCAACAGTCTCTACCAGCTCTATCCTGAAGAGGCTAAGGAGATTTTCGGCGAAGAGCCTTTTGAACTGAGCAATGTACTGAAGATATGGGTACGCAACCAGCTGACTCCCAAGCAACGTGAAGCTCTAAAGATGCTGACCAACGGCAACGAGGAAGGCATGCATATCATACCTACCGACACCCTTTATGTAACCATAGACAAGGAGGCTGTGAAGCAGAGTGGCATGATGATGGCTACCGACACCATCCCCGATCGCATGGTCATATCACTCAAGAAGAAGGGTGTATTGTACAAAGGCGACCTGATGATGCTCGAAATGGTGGCTCAATGCAACTGGAAACGCCCCATCTATGTGGCAAGTACTGTAGGTGAAGACAATTATATGAATCTTGGCAACAACTTTGTCCAGGAAGGACTGGTAAACCGAATCACCCCATTCACCACAACTATTGACGGGCGTGAGGTTGAGGGAGCCAGGAACTTTGACACCGAGCGCACTTACAACATTCTGATGAACAAGTTCAAATTCGGTGGATTGGACAAGCCAGGACTCTATCTTGACGAGACCGTGATGCGCATGTGCTACACCCACCGCCGTCTGTTCATGCAATTGGCACTGCGCCTTATTCAGGAAGGCAAGAACGACAAGGCAGAAAAAGTGCTGGCATACGCTAACAAGCAGATTCCCACTTACAACGTACCGGTAGATTACTATGGCGGTTCTCTGGACGAGGCACGTGCATGGGCATTACTTGGCAAAAAAGAAAATGCACTGAAAGCACTCCGCGAACTGTGGAAGAACTCCGAACAACATATCAACTGGTATGTGCATCTGGAGGGCAACCGCTTTGAGGGAGCAGAAATGGATATCAACAGGAACTTCTACATCATGCAACAAATCAACGGGCTGAGCGAACAACTCGACCCGAAGTGGATGGAGAAAAACATACAAAGAATGAACGAACTCGCCACCCAGTTCCTCAACAAAGGTGGACAATTCATGTTCTGATGATTATCGAACAACCTGCCATCTGGCTACGCTGGCTTTATCCACATGCCACGTGGCGAATGAACAAACACGAACGGGCCGTCTATCTCACTTTCGATGACGGTCCCGTTCCTGCTGCCACGCCATTCATACTGGACACTTTGGCTGAATTTGATGTCAAAGCCACTTTCTTCATGGTAGGCGACAACGTGCGCAAGTATCCCGAACTGTATCAACAGGTGGTAGATGCCGGTCATTGTATCGGCAACCACACCTACAACCACATCGGAGGCTTCCGGCACTCCATCAGCGAATATTGTGCCAATGCCGACAAAGCCAATGAACTGCTGCACACCAAATTGTTCAGGCCGCCACATGGATGGATGCGACTCGACCAGTATTATAAATTGGGCCAGCGCTACCGCATCGTGATGTGGGACCTTGTGACGCGCGACTATTCCAAATGGCTCACCTCTCAGGAAGTGCTTAACAACGTGCGGCGCTATGCCCGCAACGGCTCCATCATCACGTTTCATGACAGTGTGAAGAGTATAGACAAACTCCACTTTGCCCTGCCAGAGTCTATCAAATGGTTGAAAAAACAGGGATATGAGTTCAAGGTGTTTGACAGTCAGGATGCCAATTGCAGCATTTTTACCGAGAAATGAGCAACGGGGAATCTTTTGAGACCATTGTACAAGCGGCACGTCGTGTGGGATTCTTTGCCTGTGGCATAGCACCTGCTCATGAGGTAAAGCAAGAGGTCTGTACTGCATATCGTCAATGGATTGACAATGGCTGTCATGCAGAGATGAACTATCTGACCCAGCATCTTGACAAGCGTTTCTCCCCCTCCCTGCTGGTTCCTGGCACACAGAGCATCGTCAGCGTAGCGCTTAACTATTATCCTCCACAGCGCATCGCACCCTCAGAATATCAGATAGCTACCTATGCGTTGGGAGATGACTATCATGAGGTGATGAAAGAGAAACTGCAACTTTTACAGAAAGAAATTGGAGGACTGCGCTCTTTTTGCGACACAGCACCTGTGTTGGAACGTTACTGGGCAGTACAGGCCGGAATAGGATGGATAGGGAAAAACCATCAACTGATTATCCCCGGTGCCGGCAGTCACTTCTTTTTAGGAGAGGTATTCCTGCCCTACCCCCTTTCTCGGTACAGCGAACCCATATCCGAACGCTGCGGGACCTGCGATGCCTGCGTACGTGCCTGTCCAACAATGGCGTTACAAACAGGAGCGCCATGCCATTTTGATGCAGAAAAGTGTCTGTCTTATCAGACTATAGAAAACAGGGAAACCACGCTCTCCCCACAGGTGGCGGTTGCCATGGGCAACAACATCTACGGTTGCGACTGCTGTCAGGACGCCTGTCCGTGGAACCGCTTCGCCACCCCCACCGCCGAGGAGCGCCTGCAACCCCGCCCTCATCTTCTGAGCATGAGCAAACAGGCATGGCAAGACCTTAGTCCGGAGCAATACCGCACATTGCTGAAGGGGAGTGCCATGAAACGTGCGAAATATGACATGCTGATGCGTAACATCCATGCAACTACTAACAATCATCAATAACTATCTCACAGAAATGAAAACAATCTTTACCGCAGCATTACTTAGCATCGTGTGCCTTCTGCCGATGGAGGCACAGATTCCTCAATCTTCCATCAAATGGGACGAGAAGAGTTTGATATTCGACGGCAAACGAGTGACACCCGTCATGGGTGAGATTCACTATTCACGTCTCCCTATGGATGAATGGAGCGAAGAGATAGCCAAGATGAAAGATGGTGGAGTAACCATGATTGCCACTTACGTATTCTGGAACCATATCGAGGAACGAGAAGGAATATTCGACTGGCATGGTCGCCGCAACCTGCGCCTGTTTCTTGAAAAATGCAAAGAGGCTGACGTACCGGTAATACTTCGTTTAGGTCCTTTCTGCCATGGTGAAGTGCGCAACGGAGGCATTCCCGACTGGATGTTTGACAAGGGGTGCAAGATGAGGGAAGAGAACAAGACTTTCCTCTACTATGCTACACGTTTGTACCGACAAATCTTTACACAAGTGCAGGGCTTGCAGTGGAAAGACGGTGGACCGCTGGTGGCGGTGCAGTTTGACAACGAATATAGAGGTAAAGGTTCCTATCTTATGGCGCTCAAAAGAATTGCCCAAGAAATTGGATTTGATTTACCATTCTACACCCGTACCGGATGGCCTGAGTTGCGCACCCCCGTACCATTCGGAGAAATGCTCCCCCTGTACGGCGATTATGCTGACGGTTTCTGGGACAGAAGCATACAGCCCACCGCAGGAAATTATTACAAAGCTTTCAATTTCAAAGCGTTCCGAAGTTCCACCGCCATTGCCACCGAACAGTTGGGAGAACAGAAGGCTGCATTGGGAAAAGAAGAGAATCTTTATCCCTATTTCACTTGTGAACTGGGAGGAGGCATGGCAACAGCCTACCACCGCCGTCCGTTCATCTATCCGGAAGACTCCTATTCCATGGCAGTAGTAAAACTTGGAAGCGGAAGCAACCTGCTGGGCTATTATATGTATCACGGGGGCACCAATCCAGAAGGATACCTGCACACTCTGAACGAAAACCAGCGAACCAGAGGAACCAACTACAACGATATGCCTGTAAAAAACTATGATTTCCAGGCACCTATAGGCGAGTTCGGACAACTCTATCCGCACTATTTCATGTTGCGTAAACTCCATCTTTTCATGCAAGACTATGGTGAAACACTGGCAGACATGGAGTCTTCATTCCCTGCACCACAGGATATCAAGAAAGGGGAAGACACACACCTGCGATGGGCATACCGCAGCAAGGGCAACAGTGCTTTCGTATTTGTCAACAACTATGACCGACTGCAGCAACTGACAGACAAGAAAAACATTCGATTTGACGTATGCGGCACCACCTTCCCTGCCAAGCCCATCACAATTCCTGCCAATACCATTTGCATCTTCCCTGTCAATATAGACGGCATCCGCTATGCCACAGCACAGATTATCGCTCGCCGGGAGGGGCGCATTTATCTGCAGCAAATCAAAGGAATACCCACTGAGATTGCACTGACAAACGGCAAGACGCTACGCGATCTCAAACCCAAGGGAACAGACAAACCTGTCTATGGCAACATCTATCTGCTCAATGAGCAAAATGCAGAACACCTGTTCTACACAGGCAAAGAAACGCTCAACCAAGAGGTGATGGAGATGACTTATCAAAAGTTGAGAGAAGCAAAAGCAGAAAGGGATATTTCTATCGGCTGTCAGAAAGTGGCGGAGGCTCCTGCAGACAGCGACTTCGTTCACGCGGCTGTTTACGACATTACTCTACCCGACACAGCAATGCTTCACTCCAAAAGCATGGTGCAAATTGATTATCACGGAGACTGCGCCAGACTCTATGCAGGAGAACAACTTGTAGCAGACAATTTCTACAATGGGCGTCCCATGCTCTTTGGTTTGTGGCGATTGGAAGAAATGGGTATCCAAACCAGCAAGCTGCAACTTCGCATCCTGCCCCTCCAGAAAAACATGCCTGTTTATGGATGTGGCGACGGAGTGGGAGAAAAGGTAAAGAAGATAACATTGATACAATAACCATGAGAGGATTTTTTCCCTTATCTCTTTATCAATACTCTGTTAATAATTAAATTAATCGTCTGAAAATGAGCGAGTTAATT
>CALZXH010000044.1 GCA_945830055.1 uncultured Prevotella sp. | reverse complement strand
GATTTAAGACTGGCGCAGCAGGGCAAGTGCCTCGTTTTCGGCGGCTTCCATGATTTCCCTTTCTCCCGGTCCTTTGTCGTTGATACCGCAAAGATGCAGGATGCCGTGGATAATCACACGATGCAGTTCCTCGTTGTAGTCCTTGCCAAAGAGCAAGGCATTGGAACGCACGGTGTCTAAACTGATGACCAGGTCACCGTTGATTACTTCCCCTTCGTCATAGTCAAAGGTGATGATGTCGGTAAAGTAGTCGTGTCCCAGATACTCCCTGTTTACCTCCAATATCTTCTCATCGTTGACAAACAGGTAACCTATCTCTCCCACCTTGCGCCCATATCGGGCTGCCACTTGCTTGATCCAAGCGTTGGTATCGCGCTTTTTCAGGGTGGGCATTTTCACTCCTTCTGCCGCATAGGTAATCATGGTGCCTTGTGTTGTTTAGTGGATGTATAGTATGTATCTTCCGTAATCTCTCCCTTGAGCACCCGGAGCGCTGTACGGTAGATATCGCTGCTCTCGTTGAACACAGAGAAGTACTCGCTCATGTCCCACAGATCGCGTGCCACCAGGGCTTTGAGTTGCAGTTTGAGATAGGGCAGGGTCTTCTGCAGTTCGGCATCGTCGGCAGGTGTAATCTTCTGTTTCTTTCCCTCTTTCAGTATGCCGTCGATGACACTCTGTGGCACCTCGTACTGCTGCTTGAAGGTGGCAAAGTCAGGATACTGTTTCTTCAGACTCTTGCGGTTCTTATCTACATAGCGCAGGTTGGCGTTCAGGATGATGCTCTTGGCTGCCAGTTGACGGTGCAGTCTGGTATATTGTGTGGTGTCGAGGGGCACGAAGTAGTTGGGCATGATGCCGCCTCCACCATATACCACCCGTTTCTTTTTCAGTGTATAGTACTTCAGCGAATCGGCGAAGTGGATGCTGTCGCTGTTGGTCAGTTCCCCGTGTTTCAGCCGGTTATACACATCCATGCTGTAATCCTTCTTGTTGCCTTTGGTATAGGGTTTTTGTATGCAGCGTCCCGATGGCGTGTAATAATGGGCAATGGTGAGTCGTATCATAGAGCCGTCGGGCATGTCGATGGGGCGCTGTACCAGTCCTTTGCCGTATGTGCGCCTGCCTACCACATCGCCCCTGTCATGGTCTTGTATCGCCCCTGTCACTATCTCAGCAGCCGAAGCGGTATATTCATCCACCATCACCACCACATCGCCGTGGGTAAAGTGTCCGTTGCCCTTGGCATGGTAGTTGCGTTCGGGTACTCTTCTTCCCTTGGTATATACCAGCAGTGCATTGTCATCCAGAAACTCCTCTGCCACCTCCACTGCCGCCTGCAGATAGCCTCCGCCGTTGTCCTGCAGGTCGAGCAGCAGTTTGGTCATACCCTGTTGCTGCAACTGTTGCAGGCATTCCATGAACTCCTGGTGGGTGGTGGCACCGAAACTGCCGATGCGTATGTAGCCGATGCCTGGTTCTATCATGTAGTGGGCATCCACTGTCTTCACGGGTATCTTGTCGCGTGTCACGGTAAAGAAGATCAGTTCGTCGATGTCTTGCCGCTTGATGCCCAGTTTTACCTTCGAGCCCTTGGGACCTCTCAGTTGTCGCATGATTTCCTCGCGGCTCTTCTTGACGCCGGCGATAGTGCTGTCGTTGACTGTGATGATGCGGTCGCCTGCGATGATGCCCACCTTCTCCGACGGTCCGTTGGTCACGGGCTGGATGACCATGAGGGTATCTTCTACCATGTTGAACTGTATGCCGATACCTTCAAACGAGCCTTGAAGCGTTTCGTTGGATGACTTCACTTCCTTGGCATTGAGGTAGGAAGAGTGGGGGTCCAGTTTTTCCAGCATCCCCCTGATGGCATCTTCCACCAGTTTTTTCTCATCCACCTCTTCCACATACAGGTTGTTGATGCAGATTTCTGCCATGTGTAGTTTGCGCAACAGGGTGTCGTTGCTCGTCATCTGTGCCCGCACGGTGGCATGGGCTGCAGTGAGGAGCAGCAGTGTTACGATGTATTTGACGGTATCAGTGAAATTCATGTTCAGTCGTTTTCTTCTTCATCCTCCGGTCGGTCTTCTTCAATCACCAGATTGTCGATGATGAAGTTCTGTCGTTCCGGGGTATTTTTTCCCATATAGTATTCCAGCAGTTTCTGCACCTGGTCGGTCTTGTGCAGGGTCACCTGTTCCAGCCGGATGTCTTCTCCGATGAAACCGGCAAACTCGTCGGGTGAGATCTCTCCCAGACCTTTGAAGCGGGTGATTTCCGGGTCAGGTCCCAGTTCGGTGATGGCATTCAGCCGCTCTTCCTCGTTGTAGCAGTAGCGGGTGATGAAGTCGCTCTTCTTTCCCTTGCTCTTCTCCTGCTCTGTCGCCACCACCTGCTTGTTCCTGATCTTTGTCTTGCGGTTACGCACGCGGAAGAGAGGTGTTTGCAGCACATACACGTGACCTTTCTTGATGAGGTCGGGGAAGAACTGCAGGAAGAAAGTGATGATGAGCAGTCGGATGTGCATGCCATCGACATCGGCATCGGTGGCCACTATCACCTTGTTGTAGCGCAGTGTGTCCAGTCCCTCTTCTATATCGAGTGCTGCCTGAAGCAGGTTGAACTCCTCGTTTTCATATACCACCTTCTTGGTCAGTCCGAAGGTGTTGAGCGGCTTTCCCCTCAGTGAGAACACCGCCTGTGTGTTCACATCGCGGCTCTTGGTGATGCTTCCGCTGGCAGAGTCTCCCTCGGTGATGAAGATAGAACTTTCCTCCTTGCGGTCGCTCTTCACATCGCTGAAGTGTATGCGGCAGTCGCGCAGTTTGCGGTTGTGCAGGTTGGCTTTCTTGGCGCGTTCGCGTGCCAGTTTGGTCACACCTGCCATGGCCTTGCGTTCCTTTTCGCTCTCCTGTATCTTCTGCATCATCACCTCAGCCACATCGGGGTTCTTGTGCAGGAAGTTATCTACTTCACGCTTGATGAAGTCGCCCACGTACTTGTTGATGCTCACACCGCCGTTGGGTTCCATAGTCAGTGAGCCCAACTTTATCTTTGTCTGGCTCTCAAACATCGGCTCCTCCACGTTGAGTGCGATGGCAGCAACCAGTCCGTTACGGATGTCGGTATATTCAAGGTTCTTCTGGAAGAATTCTTTGATGGTCTTGGCGATATGCTCCTTGAAAGCACTTTGGTGGGTGCCTCCCTGAGTGGTGTGCTGTCCGTTGACAAACGAGTGGTACTCCTCGCCGTACTGGTTGGCATGTGTAAAGGCTATCTCAATATCCTCTCCCTTGAGGTGGATGATAGGGTAGATGCCGTCATTGGTCATGTTGTCGTTGAGCAGGTCCTTGAGACCGTTGCGGCTCACGATGCGCCTCTTGTTGTACATGATGGCAAGCCCCGTGTTGAGATAGGTGTAGTTACGGAGCATGGTGGCGATGATATCGTTGTGGAAGGAGTAGTTGACAAACAGGCTGTTGTCGGGTTCAAAGAAGATATAGGTACCTGTTTCGTCAGCTGAGTCTTCGGTGGTGTCGCTTTTCAGTTCGCCTTTCTCAAACACGGCACTGCGCACCTTGCCCTCGCGGTAGGAGCGCACCTCGAACCTGCTGCTCAGTGCGTTGACTGCCTTGATACCCACACCGTTCAGTCCCACACTCTTCTTGAAAGCCTTGGAGTCGTATTTGCCACCCGTGTTGAGCACACTCACCGCCTCAATCAGTTTGCCTTGCGGAATGCCGCGTCCGTAGTCGCGCACGGTGACACGCAACTGTTCGTCCACGTTCACCTCTATCCTGTTGCCCGCCTGCATCTTGAACTCGTCGATGGAGTTGTCTATCACCTCTTTGAGCAGCACATAGATGCCGTCTTCAGGCAGCGAACCGTCGCCCAGACGTCCGATGTACATGCCCGGACGGGTGCGTACATGCTCCATATCCGAGAGGTGTCTGATGTTTTCGTCGGTGTAGTTAACAATAGGTTGTAGTGTCTGCTGCTCTTCCATATTTCCTCCGTAGTAATGATGCTTCAGTCTATCTTCTTCACGTAGCAGCGGCGGCGCTTGTGGTTCACGGGGCTCAGTGGGCCCCACTGGCTCTGCACGTTGATGTTGGTTTCCATCTCCACTTGTGTCTCGCCAAAGGCATACCCGTATTTCTGATAGCGCGGTATGAGATCGGCAAAGAGCAGGGAGTTGGCTCCTTTGGAGCGGTATTCGGGCAGTACGCCGATGAGAATCAAGTCCACCGAGGGGGCCTTGTGGAACACCAGTGCCCTGAGTATGTGCCACCATCCGAAGGGCAGCAGTCGTCCGTTCCTGCATTTCCTGAAGGCGTCAGACATAGAGGGTACCGATATGCCCACACCAATGATTTTGTGATCGGGGGTGTTCCAGTCTTCCAGCACGGTTACCAGACTCAGGTCGAGCACGGGGAAATACATATTCACGTACTGGTCTATCTGTTTGGGAGTCATCTCCGAATAGCCGTACAGATCCTTGAAGGTCTCGTTGATCAGTTGGAAGATGCGCTGTCCGTATTGTCGCTCATATACATCCTTCTTGGTAATCTTTTTCACCTGCAGGTTGTAGCGTTCGCTGATCATCTTGGCTATCTTGGCATATTTCTCAGGCACTTCATCGGGTACATCCATCTTGTACTCCACATAGTCGTTGTCCTTTCCCCATCCCGGCAACTGTTCCATGTGCTTGGGGTAGTAGGGATAGTTGTAGGTAGTGAACTGGGTGCCTATGTGCTCAAAACCGTGGGTGAGCATTCCTTCGCGATCCATGTCGGTAAAACCCAGCGGACCCACTATTTCGGTCATGCCACGTTCCTTGCCCCATTGCTCCACGGTATGCAGCAATGCCTTGCTCACCTCGATGTCATCAATAAAGTCTATCCACCCGAAGCGCACGCGTTTGCGGTTCCATTTGGTGTTTGCCCTGTTGTTGATGATGGCTGCTATGCGCCCTACCACCTTACCGTCTTTGTATGCCAGGAAGTAGTCGGATTCGCAAAATTCGAAGGCGGCATTCTTGTCCTTACTCAAAGTGAATACCTCGTCACGATACAGGTTGGGCACTGCATTTTCACAATTACGATACAGGTCGTAATTAAACTGGATAAAAGTGTCCAGATCCTTTTTACTGGCTACTTTTCTTATTTCGATTTTTGACATTCTGCTTCTCTAAATAGTGCGCTGGTGGCGTGTATGATGGGTCTTCCGTTATATGGCATTGAAACCCACCTGCTTCCGTTTGATAAAAACGAATTGAATCAAGGCACAAAGTTAGGAATAATAATTAAAATAAGCGAATGATTTGGGATTTTTCCTTACTTTAGGGATTTATAAAACAACCCTTTAGTGTGTCATGTGTCGGAAACCGTCGCCGAGACGTTTACAGAAGAGCAGCACTTTTGACTTGTTCCATAGGGTAGTGGCAAAGATGAAGGTATTGCCTCCTTCCTTTATTCTCAGCCGCTTGCGTAGGTCAGACACTGATAGGGGAAAGTTGCGTACTGTGATGTTTGCCTGTGATACGTTCTGCATGGTCTTTTTCAAGTCTTTTCCCATGGTGCTTGTTCTGATGATGGCAAAATGTCTGCCGGGAAAAGAGGGCTGATAGGTATTGCTGATGAAGAGGTGACTGTTAGGCGACAGTTGTGCCATACCCCACTGCTGTTCCATCAGTTCAAATAATCCAGCCTTCATCCATGCCGCATCCGGTTCGTATAGGTACATGCCCTCCAGTTGCAGTTGTGTGATGTCGGGTCTTCCCTGTTGTTGTCGGGTACTGCTAAGTTCCTCTTCCATGATGCCTGTGCTGTTGCCCCGGCTATCAATGCGCTCTCCGTGGCACACCAGTCTTATTCCCCGGTGTTCCATTTCCGTATCAACCTGCCCGTTGGGATGCTCCATCAGCAGGAGCAGTTCCTTACATTCGTTGTTTACAGACACGATGTGCACCTGACTCACATAAGGTGCCATGTCAGTCACTGCCTTACGCCAGTCGAGCATGGGCGAGAGTTTGAGCATTATCATCTGCGCCTTTTCCATCAGCAGCGGTTTCAGCTCTTTTACGTTGGGTGTGCAGTCTTCGATAGCAAAGGTACGGTTGCCGTGCTGGTCGCGCCGTGCCGGGTCGGCAAAGAGCACGGTCACGGGTGCCATGTTGTGCAGGTAGTCTGTGGCGTCGGCGCATATTGCTTGGGCATTTTGCAACTGCATCACCTTTAGGTTGTACTCTACGATGGCAGCCAGGGTACTGTTTCGCTCTACATAGGTGGCACAATCGAACAGCGGTGCCATCAGGGTGAAATCCACTCCGAACCCTCCAGTCAGGTCTGTCATGGCGAGGGGGCCTCGGATGCCGTGCTCTTCTATCCACCGTCTTGCCACTTTGGCTTTATAGCGTGATGTGGCTTCGCCCGAACACTGTTCCATCGACAGGTGTATAGGGTAGATGATTTCTTGCCGTGCCGCCCATGACGGCAATTTGCTGCATGCCGTCTGCCACCCTGCTATCTGCTGCAATGCCATGGGCATGTCCACCCCGTTGTCGGTCTTGCTGTATTTCAGCGCCATCTGTTGCAGGTCTTCGTGGCAGTGTTCTTGGATAAATAGTCGTGTGGCTTCGTTGATCATGCAGGGGTGTGCTTAGAGTCTCATCATCAGTCCTATTCGGGCATCAAAGGTCTTTGCCTTCACGTTGTCGTGGTATTTGTAACGGGTATCGCGCCAGTAGTATGAAGCAGCCACCTCGGTACTCCATTTGTTGTTGATGCGGAATATCATCCTTGGACTCACCACCAACAGCGAGGCATTGCCCTTATCGCCCTGTGCATTGAGATAGATGGGGTCGATGGTCTCCAGGTCTTTTCCCTCGTACCCTTTCCACGTGTAGATGCGGTAGTAATCGGCGTTGATGATCAGTGAACCATATATGCCGAAGTCAAGTGTAGTTCCTACCTTGGCACTGAAGCCGCTACCCAGATTGTAGTCGCGGTCAATCACGTTGTAGTAATCGCTGAGTGAGCCTCCCAGCAGGATGGCATTCAGGAAGATGCGCTGTTCGATACCCATCAGGTTGCCCATCTGCGAGAAACGGTAGATAAAGCCCGGACCTAATGCAGCTGCCTCAGAGATGCGATAGGGTACCAGTGACGAACCGTCTTTCACCGGCTGTGAGTCGTAGTAGTTGAAGTGCTGGAAGAAGCCGAACATCGCTTTCATGTCATCGTCGGTGTGTATGGGAGTACCCCAGAGTCGTCCTACCAGATGCACACTGCTTATCAGTGGCTGGTTGCCGCTAAGTCCGAAAGTCACATCGGCAGCGAAATAATCATAGGGTTTGTTGTTGTCCACATCATAGGAGTCTCCGTAGGCGAGGCTCACATTGACGTATGGGGCATGTTCGCCTCTGAACATGGCATTGTTGTCAGCGATGTACCTGTCGCCCATTGACAGTACTGCCGTGACGGGCAGTTTGCTGTAGTCATGGTACTTGTAGTACTGGTGTCTTACCTTCCAGGCATCGCCGTTGATGATACGGTTGAGGGCACCTATGGGACAGATGGCAGCACCCAGTGCCTCACGCCAGAAACGTGCCCATCCGCGCTTGCTGTCATCATAAACCAACTGACTCAGACGATGGGTTACCTCTCCGATACATACTCCGCCCATTGTGGTAGCTATCAGGTCGTTGATGGCAGGGGGCTCTATTTCGCAGATGGTCTCCCACATCAGACTTCCGCCAAACGAGTAGGGTACCGACTGCCAGAAATCCAGTCCGTTGCTACGGGCGGCGTTGAAGTACAGTCCGCCGTGGTAAGGGTGGGCAAAGAGGTTGGTGGAGAACTGGTCGTTGTCCCAAACGAAGCCTGTTTTCAGGTTATGGTGAATGGTGTGCATGTTGATTTGGGCAAAGTCGGCATTGAGTACAAAGCGGTCGAAACTCTGTACAAAAGCGTTGATGCCCACTGTCTCGGCGGCAGCCAGCCAAGGCTTCTTCTTGCCGTATCCCGGTCGGTTATAGGCATAGATGGTGGTGCTGTCGGCAGATGTAGTGCAGCTGAAGACAGAGTCTGCATGCTGTTCTTCCACTGCTGTAGTTACAGAATCCAGGGGAGCGGTGGTGGCATGGGCGGTGATGGCGCTCCATGTCATGGTGCCTGCCAATGCAATGAATACGCTTCTTTTCATGGTGCGCCTTATTTATGATGGTGGTTGATGTTCAGAGTGATACCGGCTTCGCCAAGCATTCTTTGGCGGTAGCGGGTGGAGTGGTGGTAATAGCGTGTATCGCCGTAGCCCACTGAGGCAAAGCAACCCAGTGTCTTGCCCAGACGGTAGTCTATGTTGATGCGTCCTTGCAGGGAGTACAGCCGTTGTGGGGCGGTGTTGCTGTTCTCTTCGAATGTTTCCACATGGTAGTAGCCGATGTCGGCGCTGAGGCTCAGTTTCGGACTGACAGCAAGGTATTGCCCCAACCGGTAGAACACGGCGCCCGAGAACTTGCTGTCCAGTCCCATGAAATGCGTACCCACTCCTAATATGCTATAGGTACTCTTGTTACGGAAGCGAACCGCCACATTGGTCTTGGTGGAGGAACCGCCATAAACCATCACATCCACCACCGTCTTGGGGTTGATGTTCACCAGTCCTATCTTGTGTGCCACGGTGTCGCCGCTCATGTTGATGATGCCCACCTGCACTCCCTTGGGATGGTGAGAACAGGCATTGATGATACCGCACTGCCATCCGCTCAGAGTGTCGGCGTGGTTGTATAGGGATACTTGTAAGCCTCTCATACTCCGTGCGCATACGTTCATTACACCTGCCACCTGCACGCCGCGTTTCACACCACGTGCTACGTTACTCACGCCTGCCATCTGCACGCCACGCATGGGGGTGGAGCAAACGTTGGTCATTCCCGACAGTTGCAGTCCGTTGGCTCGCTTGGTCAGACTGGCGATGCCAGCCATCTGTACACCGCGCATCTCCTTTGCCGAACTGCTGAACAGGTTTATCTGTGCTCCATGCATGCGTTGTGAGGCTCCGAAGATGCCAATGTTCACGTTGCTTGTCTTAAGGCTGTCGCCTTTGGTGTGAGCTATGTCGATGATGGCTAGGTTGCCGCTCTTGTGCTGGGCTGCCAAAGGCATGGCAATGATCCATGACAGAAGCAGGGTGGTGAGGTATAGTTTGTTGTTTATCATCAATTTGAATGTCTTTTCAGGTACTTTTTCTCCGATGCAAAGGTAGTACATAAAGTGCTATTGCTGTAAGAAAAACAAAAAAAGTTTCTTGAAAATACGGGTAAAAGGCATCAGTTGAATAAAAAAAGCGTATCTTTGTCCTCTGTGGGTAAGGCGGCAAGGCGTGCAGTCCCCACTTTTTTATATTGCATTGAAAACACATAGTGACATGAACGAACTTTTCAACATCAAAGACCAGGTAGTAGTAATTACCGGAGGCACCGGCGTGTTGGGCAAAACCATCGCCAAGTATCTGGCACTCAATGGTGCCAAAGTAGTAATATTAGGTAGAAAGGAGGATGTGGGCAATGCCATTGCACAAGATATCTGTGAAGCGGGCGGAGAGTGCTGCTTTATGAAGACCGATGTGATGGATGCTGCCAAGGTGCAGGAAAACTGTGATGCCATCCTTGCCAAATATGGCAGGGTAGATACACTGCTCAATGCTGCGGGCGGTAATATGGCAGGAGCCGTGATAGCTCCCGACCAGACCTTCTTTGACCTGCAGGTGGAGGCTTTCGAACAGGTGCTCTCGCTCAATCTTACAGGTACGGTGATACCCACACAGATTTTCCTCAAGCCGATGGTGGCACAGGGTAAGGGTAATATCATCAATTTCTCTTCTATGTCGGCTTTCCGTGCCATCACCCGTGTGTGCGGATATTCGGCAGCCAAGGCCGGCATCAGCAACTTTACCGGCTATATGGCTACCGAGTGTGCCAAGAAGTTTGGTGAGGGTATCCGTGTCAACGCCATTGCCCCAGGCTTTTTCATTACCGAGCAGAACCGTACCCTGCTTACCAATCCCGACGGTTCCTATACCCAACGCGGCAAGGATGTGATTCATCAGACACCCTTCGGACGTATGGGAGAACCCGAGGAACTTTGCGGCACCATTCACTACCTGATGAGTGATGCTGCCAAGTTTGTTACTGGTACGGTGGCAGTGGTGGATGGCGGTTTCAACTGCTTTGCCATGTAGCCCGCATCAGCGCAGCCAGCGGAAAGAGGATGATACGCCATCGGCAATCACCCTGACGATATATATTCCACGAGGTAAGGCACTGCCCGCAGCATAAGAGCGACCGCTCATGTCGTAAATATGCAGGGCAGTGCTGTTGTTTATGGGCACCAGGGTATTGCCTACCTGTTTGACTAAGTGCTCAGCCTGCGGAGCGGAAGCGATGCCGTCGGTATCATCGTGATAGGCTGCCTGGGTATGTGAGGCTCCTAAAACGGTGCTGATGCAGTTATATATCCTGTTGGCATTGTTGTTCGCGGCGTCGAAGGCACCTACCCACGCCACTATGTACATGTTGGGTATATCCGTTGTCCATGTCACTTGGTTCACATCCATTGCAGCATTCTGTAGCCGCTGGTCGGTCCACCACGATGACCGTATGCTCTCGGGCAGTGTGAACGAGGTGGTCCAGTGTTGTATTTCCGTACCTCCGTTGTCAAGTGCCACTCCTCCTTCAGGGGTGAGCATGCCCCTTGACACATAGGGATGGGCATAAGTGCCGCCGGCGTTGGCCTGGTATGCCTTGATATTGTGTTGCACCAGTGCTACGTTCAACCGGTTGTCACCATCTGGCAGGGCTGTGTGGGGCATCATCCCTACCTTGATTTCCACTCCGCGTGTGCTGGTCTGATAGGTTGTTTTCAGTTGCAGCGACACATAAGGCTTCTGCTGTTGTGCTGTGGCAATGGCATTCTTCAGTTTCTCCCTTTCCGGCGAGAAGATAGGGGTGGATGCTCCTCCTGTCGCTCCCACCATCCTGTTGACCATTACAGCCGGAGCGTATGTGCTCTGCGAGGGATAGTAGAACAGCAGTGCAGAGTCCTCAAGCATGGTGAACGCATCGGGGAGGAATCCCACATGATGGCTCACCTCTGCGGCTGTGAACGGTGGCAGAGATTCCAGTACCTCACTCACAACACTGTGACCGTCTGCACACGAGGTGCAGTCTTGTCCTGTGAATGACTCCACGAGTACGGTGCGCTCCATGTTGGCGGGATAGATATAGATTGGTAGTCGGGTGCTGTTGTCCGTCTCATCGGCATCCGTCGTTCCGTTGTTGATGTTGCTGACGTTGAGAACAGCCTGTACTTCGCCTTCTGTGCTCATCTCTATGGCAGGCAGCGACAGTGTGTAGTTGGTGCCCGGCAACCATTGCAGGTTGCTCTCTGTCAAATGGATGGCGTTGCCGTTGCCTATCTGTAAGGTGGCATTCAGTGACCGGATGGTATCTGTGCCTATGTTGTACAGTTCGGCGATGAAGTCAGCCGGTGTGCCCGAACGGTAGTAATTGTCCCATTGTGGCATCTTGACACACACATCGGTGAAAGCCTGTTGCCCGTCGGTCTCTATACGGATGTTACCCACGCCCACATTCATGCCGTAGGTATCGGTCCATACACCGTCTTTCATTACAAAGCATCCGTCGTGGATATCATTGCTTCTGTCAGTGGAAAGCAGTTTGTAACTCGGCGATATTTCTGCGGTATAGCCTATATACAACGCTTCTTCGCTGCCAGTGATGGTATAGGGATGGTCCAGAGCATAGGTAAGCCATTGTGCCGTGGCACTTATCTCTACTGCCTGTTGCAGTAACGGTGTCCCTTCTAATGAGGTGGCGATGAACAGGGTAGCCTTGCCGTCGGTGGTATTGAGCGACCCGAACACAGCCTGAATAGCATGGATGGTCTGTCCTTGCAGCATCTTGATCTTTCCTGCCGGCAGTTTGATGGCGATGCCCTGCTGTGACGATTCGCCCACACTGAGCATCTGGTATTTATAGATGGTGCCGTCGGAATAGCCTATCACGGATGCAGATGCAGGAATGCAGGTGGCTATGCTGCATAGCAGGAACAGAAGTGTCTTTTTCATGATGCGATTTAAAACAGTTGGTTGTTTGACAGTTTGTCTGCAAAAATAGTCATTATTCATCAAAAAAGGAAAGAAACGAAGATATAGGTGTCGTTTTTTTCCTTTTATGCTGAATAATTTCGCAGATTATCTTTAATTTTGCACACATATTATTATAGATATTATTATAGTATAAATCAACGTATGAAAAAGCATTTACTATTTTCCATGGCATTGACAGCCATGATGAGTGCCTCTGCCGTTACTTCGGCATGGGCGGACGATGAGGAAGAACTGAAACTGGTGGGCACCTATACATTGGGGGAATTACTCGATGAAGGCACTTCCGGTGAAAAGATTACCAAAATGGAGAAGCATTTCTTTGATGCCAAGGGCAATCTGATGCGTACCTGCAACTATGGCACGGGAATTACTGAGGAGTTTGTACTGACCAACATGACAGTATATACCTATACCCCTACTTCGGACGGAGGTGTGGAGCGCACTTCAAAAACCATGCAGTGGGGTCGGTACGATTTCGGTGATATGGGATTCAAGAACAGTACTGCCGCTACCTATGTATTGTACGATGCAGAGGGCAATATGGTGAAGAACGTTACCTCTACTTACATCTACGATTATACCTATACCGACGGCAGACTGACCAAGGAGTCTAAGAGTATCGCCTCTACGGGAGCGTTGTCGGAAGAGATAGCCTATACCTATAATAATAAGGGGCAGTTGCAGCAGACTGTGAGCACTGACAAGAATGGCAAGTTCAAACTCAAGACAGTATTTGAATATGATGCCCAGGGCAACAAGACTGAAGCAGTGCAGTACAAACGTCCCACAGGCAAGGAGACCGACGAGAGCGCCGAGTATGCCTATATCGTGGAGCAGTGGACCTATGCCGACGGTGTGCTTACTGAGTATCTGAAGAAATCGGGCGGCAGTACCACCAAGGAGCCTGTGCAGAGCAGCAAGAAGACCTACGAGATGTTCAACAACAACCCGTACCAGACCAAGATAACCACCTACTCCTATACTGCCAGTCTGGACAAGTGGACCAAGGGCGGACTGCCCATCGTAGAGGTATATGCCCCCTTCTCTGTAGATATCAACGAAATGGCATACGTGGATATGAAGACTTCGCTCGATGCCGATAACCATGCGGTGAAGGTGATGTTCGAGGTTCCTGCCTTGTTGCAGATGCGCGAACGTGCCAAGGTAGAACTCTATCGTGACGGTCATCTTATCGATACCAAGAGTCTGCAAGAACTGAGCATCGGCGAGGATGGTATCGTAACCATGACAGACGAGAATGTGAAAGAGGGTACACACATCTATTATATAGTACCCCAGATTGGCATGGCTCCCGAACTGATAGAGGATGAGAGCGAGGTATATTGGGTGAGCACCTGTATCTCTGAGCAGTCGGAAATCAATGTGGATTACTCTCTTGCCGCAGCTACCAACCTGCGCATGACGTCGGCACGCGCGGAGACTTACACCCAGGAGGGTGCCTCTATGACCTCCAGATATATTACCCTGGAGTGGGATGCTCCTGCAGTTACTGAGTCGATGGGCTTCATCAACAACCAGGTGTATTTCTGGAATGTCATCGGCACTACAGACTATTTTGTCATCAAGGATGAGTTTACCGACAATAGCGTGTGCCAAAGTGAGGTGTCGTTCGACCCCAACCGTGATGCCATGGACTTCATTGTAGTGACCCACTATGCTTACGGCAACGTGAAGTCAGAGAAACTGACTGTCACCAAGGCTGAGGTACACGATGCCGTTGCTACGGGTATTGAAAATACCGTGGCTGCCATGAAGAGCACGGCAGTAGAAGGCATCTATACCATAGACGGCAGAAAGGTGACAGTTCCCGCCAACCAGTTGGGTGCAGGTACCTATATCGTGGTAAGCCAGCAGAATGGCGTGCGCACTGCCAGGAAGATGGTGAAATAAGGCGATGCCGGCTACTCCATGCCCAGCAGCATGTCCCACACGGCAATAAGGTGGCAGATGCTGCCGGCAAGGATGAAGAAATGGAACACGGAGTGCATGTACCGGCGCTTGTTGAGCGAATAGAATACGGCACCCGTAATGTCAAATACTCCCTCGGCGATAATCCATCCCACTGCAGCCGGACTGACAGAGTCAATGAGGGGTTTAAAAGCTACAAGCACCGAGAGGCCCATGCCCACAAAGCAGAGCGTCTCGGTGTTGCTGTGTTCTTTGAGTCTTACGAAGCTTACTATGCTGCCGGCGATGGCGCAGAGCCACACAAAGCAGAACAGACTCCAGCCCCAGTAGCCTTGTTCGCGTAGTGCCACCAAGGTGATGGGTGAGTAGCAGCCTGCAATGTTCCAGTAGATGGCGGCATGGTCCCAGCGGCGCAGACGTTCTTTCCATTTGCTGCGGCGTGGCATGGCATGATAGATGGTTGAGGCGGCATAAGAGGAAATCATGCCGAAGAGATAGAGGATGACTCCCACACGGGCCCAACTGCTGTCACCTTTGAAGCAGTATATCAGCAGGAACAAGCCGACGACAACGCCAATGACGATGCCCGCTGCGTGCGACCAGGTGTTCCAAAGTTCTTCTTTTCTCGTATATCTTATTGCCATGGTACAAGGTATGTGGACCCTGTTGCCGGAACCCGGTACAGGTTCTGGAAAGTTGTCTTTGTTGCAAAGGTAATGATAGTTTTTGACAGTGTCAAAGAAAAGTGCTACCTTTGCATCGTTTTCACAGTCCTTTTTGGGGACCATAGCATACTTCATACAACGGTAATACAATGATTCCTTCCCTGTTTCATAGATACGGCAGTCACTACAAGGCATTGCTGCAGTTGGGTGTGCCCATTGTGGTGGGTAATATCGGACAGGTTGTGCTCAGTTTTTCCGACACGCTGATGATAGGATGGCACAGCATGCGCGAACTGGCGGCAGCCGCCTTTGTCAATACCATGTTCCTGCTTCTTGTGATCTTTGCCTTAGGCTTCTCCATGGGACTGTCGCCCATTGTGGGCAGGCATTTCGGACGAGGCGAACACAGACAAATAGGTGGAGTGCTACGGGCGGCATTGGTGGCTAACCTGCTGCTGGCACTGCTTCTGCTGGCGGTGATGGCTCTACTCTATACCAATCTGCATCTGTTAGGACAGCCTGCAGAACTGCTGCCGCTGATGAAACCTTATCTGCTGGTCAACATGCTTTCAATACCCTTTGCCTGTGTCATCAATGTGTTCAAACAGTTCTTCGAGGCGATAGGGCGCACCAAGGTATCCATGGTGGTGATGGTGTGTGGCAACGTAACCAATATCGTGGGCAATGCCTTGCTTATCTACGGTCTGTGCGGATTGCCTGAATGGGGACTGCTGGGAGCTGGAGTGGCAACTTCCCTGTCGCGTGTGCTGATGATGACGGGTTTTGTACTGGTGTTTGTCTTTAGCGGTAGCTGTCGTGTCTATCGTAAAGATATGCTTGCCTCAAAAACGGATGTCGCCCTATTCCGCCAACTCAATGTTTTGGGATGGCCCTCAGCGGTTCAGGTAGGTATTGAAACGGCTGCCTTCACCCTCACTTCTGTCTTTGTAGGCTGGATTGGCACCAGGGCACTGGCTGCCCATCAGATTATGATTACTGTGTCGGGTCTGTTTTATATGGTCTATCTTGGCATCGCCTCGGCGGTACTTGTCAGGGTGAGTCATTTTAACGGCCAGCGTGACTGGCATGCCATTGTTGATACAAGTAAGGCTGGTTTTCATATTATCCTGCTGATGGCAACTACAGTGTCGGTACCTGTGTTCTTGCTGAGGCATCAGGTGGGCGGATGGTTCACCAATGATGCTGAAGTGAGTCAGTTGGTGGCAGTCACCATTATCCCTCTTATCCTCTATCAGTTTGGCGATGGCATGCAGTGTACCTATGCCAACGCCCTTCGCGGCCTTGCCTGTATGAAACCGCTGATGCGTGCCTCTATCGTGGCGTACATCGGAGTGTCCATTCCCTTGAGCTGGCTGTTGGGTATCGTGTTCGGCGGCGGACTTCTTGGCGTGTGGTCGGCATTCCCTGTGTGCCTGTTTGTGGCAGGTGTGCTCTATCTGCGTATCTTCAGACGTCTGGTGGCAAAGGGCATGCAACAACCGTAGTCATTTTCCTAAACGCTGCTTCAAGAACATGTGAAGTGCCTGTCGGATGCTACGCAAACCGAACTGCTCGGTGTGGATATCGCGCAAAGGCATCCACATGCACTCCTCTACATCATCGGCAGCGTGTATTTCTGCTCCTTCGTCCACGGTACACAGAAAGAAAAGGTCGAGCGTATGGATGTCAAGGTCGGAGAAATGGTAGATGTTGGGTACACTGAACAGGTATTCCGATGAGGTGGTATCTATTCCTGTCTCCTCCTTTATCTCCCTGGCTATTGCCTCTTCGGCCGTTTCTTCCATATCCACGAATCCTCCGGGCAGATCCAGTGTGCCTTTGGCCGGTTCTTTGGCACGCCGTGCCACCAGCAGTTCTCCCTGCTTGTTCAGTATGAATGCGGCTGTGGCAGCACAGGCATTCATGTAATAGACAAAACCGCAGTTGTCACACACCTTGCTCTTCTCGTTGTTGATCATAAAGTGTTTGCTGCCGCATTTGGGGCAATAGGCAAACTTGTCCAAAGGATGAATCATATCTTAAAATTCGTTTATTCTAACAGTGATTGTGCTGAATGATGATGCAATAGTACGAATTTTTTTTTACCTTTGCAAACATTGTGCGGCAGAATAGTGGATGAATGTCGCACCTCTTGTTAAAAATCATCTGCATACAAAAGAAATAATTCACGAATATCATCATGAAAAGATCTTTCTTGTTGCTTCTCGTTATCATGGTTGCATTAGGCGCTATGGCAACCGGCAAACCCATTGTGCTGAACCTGTGGCCTCTGGGGGCACCGCATAAGAGTGCCGATGCTGCCGATACCGCCAAGGTGTATGTGTATCTGCCCGATGCAGCCATCGCCAACGGCAAGGCGGTGGTAATCTGTCCCGGCGGCGGTTATGTGGGATTGTCCATGGGACATGAAGGCAAGGATTGGGCTCCCTATCTCAATAAGATGGGGGTGGCTGCCATTGTGTTGAAATACAGGTTGCCCCACGGTAACAGGCAGATTCCTGTCGAGGATGCCGAGGAGGCTGTGAAACTGGTGAGAATGATGGCAAAGAGTTGGAATATTGATCCGCAGAAGGTTGGCATCATGGGCTTTTCTGCCGGTGGACATCTGGCATCGGTGGTGGCAACGCAAGCACGTGGGGACGCAGCGCCTAACTACCAACTGCTGTTCTATCCCGTTATCACCATGGACCCCAGTTTTACCCATAAAGTCACCATGACGCAGTTCCTCGGGGAGCGTCCGAGTAAGAAGAACGTGCGCACCTATAGTAGTGACCTGCAGGTGAGCCGTGTCACACCACGTGCTTTCATCGCACTATGTGACGACGACATGGACGTGCTGCCTGCCAATGGAGTGAACTACTATCTGGAATGTTACCGCCATGATGTGCCTGCCGCCTTGCATGTCTATCCTTCAGGAGGGCACGGCTGGGGATGCAAGCCTGATTTTGCAGGGCATATCCAGTTGATGCTTGACCTGGATCTGTGGTTCCGCAGTTTCTGACTTCGCTATTTGTATAGGTCTCCCAGTACATCCGGTGAGCGTAGTTCGGGAAAGCTGGGAAGATGCAGGCGGTAGAATTGCTCAATGACCTCAATGAGGCGCTGGCGCTCCACGCGCGACATGCGGAACAAATGCATGGTGGCATAGCTGAGGCGCATCAGCGAGAGGATGACAACCGCTTCTTCAGGTTTCAAAAACTGCTGGTGAGTGGGTACAGAAGTACAGAAACAAGCACTTCGCAAGTCGAAACAACAGCCTGACGTATAGTCGGTAAGGTTGGGACAAAAACCCAGAAACTGTGTGAGTTTCAGCATGAACACGATGTGGAAATTGGCAAAGGCCCCCGTACAGTGATCCAACCACATCAGACTGTCGGCAATGTAGTCGAACAGCATTTCGTTGCCTTCTTCTCCTTTGAGGGCGTGGGTCAGAAATTCTGAGATGAACAGAGCAATGCCCAGTTTTCCCGGATCCGTCGGGATGGAGATGTAAGGATGTAGCGGAGCCGCTTCCTGCAGATGTTGCAGCGAGGTGCCAGGGCGCGGGTTGTATATCACCGAGAGTAGCGTCAGCGGGATGAAATACTGCCGTTTCAGTCGGGCTTTGGGGGATGTGGATCGAGGTACGGCAAACGACACCCTGCCTTGTGAGCGGGTGAACATCTCTACAATCATTCTGTTGTCGGCGTGCTTGATGACACGCAAAACCAAAGCCTCAGTCTGTATAATCATTTGTTGAGTGCAGCCTATTTTATGCAAACATAGTGCCAACGAATACAAAGAAAACTTGTCTTCATTTGTTGAGTGCAGCCTATTTTATGCAAAAGTACGAGTAAAAACTCAAAAAAGACTAAATTGCTTGCATTTTTCTCTGCAAAAGTTTTGGGGATTAAGATTTTATGTATAACTTTGCACCCGCAAATCCACTACGGTCCCTTCGTCTATCGGTTAGGACGAGAGATTTTCATTCTCTAAAGAGGAGT
>CALZXH010000043.1 GCA_945830055.1 uncultured Prevotella sp. | reverse complement strand
CAGGCTGTGACCGACGCCTGCAAGAAGCACGGAGGCTTCTATTTAGGAAGTATCGGAGGACCTGCAGCCGTGCTGTCGATGAACAGTATCAAGAGTATAGAATGTGTGGAATATCCCGAACTGGGTATGGAAGCCGTGTGGAAGATAGAAGTGGAGAATTTCCCCGCCTTTATCCTGGTGGACGACAAGGGCAACGACTTCTTCTCGAAGTTCTTCCATTGACAACAAGGCTCACTGCCACAATAGAAATCATACAATTATTATAACCTATGAAGAAAATATTATTGACAATCGTTGCCGTCATAATGGCAGTCATGGCAAACGCCGTCCCTGCCCTGCAGGAATGGCGGACCTATACGCAGTCGGATGGCACTACCATTAAGGTGATGCTCTGTGGTGACGAGACCATGCACTATTATGTGACGGAAGACATGGTGCCTTTGGTACGCCTGAAGAACGGCGATTTCTGCTATGCCGCAGCATCTGGATTCAATGTGGTATCAACGGGCATACTGGCACACGAGGCACCACTGCGCAGCATCAAGGAGCGCAGTGAGGCGTGCAAGTTGGAACAACTGCAGGAAACCATGAACTGGAAACGCCAGAGCATGGACATGCACAGGGCCAAGAACGCAGCGAAGACACGGCTCATGGCGCAACAAAACAGAGCCAACGCCCTGCCCGGAGAAACGGTGAAGCGCAAGGGTCTGGTCATCATGGTGTCGTTCTCTGACGTGGACTTCTCTTCGGAAGACGCCCATCAGATATGGAGCAACGTGCTGAGCAAGGAGGGATATTCGGAGAACAATGCCAACGGTTGCGTGTCGGAGTACTTCCGCGACCAGAGCAACGGCCAGTTAGACATATCGTTTGACTTGGTAGGTCCCTACAAACTTCCCAAAGAACAGTATTATTATGGTGCCGCCTATGAAGGCGACAGCATCAAATGGGACGACTACAACGCCGGAGAAATGGTGGTGGCAGCATGCAAGGAAGCAGACAAGGAAGTGAACTTTGCCGACTACGACTGGGACGGAGACGGATACGTGGAACAGATTTACGTGCTCTATGCAGGCACCACGGCGGCCCGTACAGGCAACAGTCAAGACCTGGTATGGCCCCACGAGTGGGTGCTTGGCGGCTATCCCGACTATCGAGATGGTCTGAAACTGGACGGCGTTACCGTGTGGACCTATGCCGTAGGTTCGGAACTTCTCAATCTGGAAAGCAAGCTCACCCCCTTGCAACTGAGCGGACTGGGCACCTTCTGCCATGAGTTCTCCCACTGTTTGGGCCTGCCCGACCTATACAGCACCAACAATGTAGGCGGACAGACGTTAGGTTCATGGAACGTGATGGACAACGGAAGCTACAACAACATGGGCTGGAACCCACCCAACTACTCCGCCTATGAGCGTGAGATGTGCGGCTGGGACAAGGTGCCCGTGCTCAACAGTCCATGCAGCATTGAGAACATGGGAACATTAGACGCCACCCGTGAGGCATACAAGATTGTGAACGACCGTGAAGACGGTTCCACAAACGAGTGCTATATCTTGGAAGTGAGGGCACAAGACGGCTGGGACAATCAAACGGCGGGAAAGGGTCTGCTGGTTTACCACATCGACTATGACAAGAGCTTGTGGGAAAACAACAAGATAAACTGCGACTATGCCCATCCCCACTTCACCCTCATCTCGGCAGACAACAGCAAGAATGTGTCGGCAAGCAACCCCTATCCCTACAAGAACAACGACTCGCTGACCAACACCTCGTACCCCCGTGCCACCGTGTATAACATGACCGTACAGGGCAACAAGTTCATGAACAAGCCTATCACCAACATCAAGTTTGCCGACAACAAGGCATCCTTCGACTTCTGCGGAGGCGACCCCACCGGTATCATCAGCATTTCCGATGCACAGAACAAGGAGGCGATGATGGGAAAACCTGTCACCATTTACTCGCTGTCGGGCAACAAGGTAATGGAGATGGAACGGTTTGGCGACCTTACCCCCTTACAGCGGGGCACCTATATTGTCAAGAGCAAGGACCAGACTGTGAAGATGTCGTTCTGACAATCCGTACCCTGCCGCATAATAAAGAGGGCATTCCAAGTAGGAATGCCCTCTTTATTATAACTATTGTATAGCAAGCATTATTTTCTGCTTCCGTACAACTGGTCGAGGTTAAAGATAGCGCTGTCGCCCATCTTTCTGATTCTGTCCACAATGCTCGAAGCGGTGGCTTCCTCCTCTACCTGCTCACGTACAAAACCCCAAAGGAAATCCTGAGAAGCCTTGTCGTTCTCTGCAGCAGCGATGTCAACCAGCTCGTCAATCCAGCGAGACACCTTGCACTCGTGCTCATATACAGCCTCGAACACGCTCAGGGGAGTGGTCCATGTGGTAGGCACCGAGTCAATCTGGCCGAAAGAAGCTGTACCGCCACGCTTAATCACGTAATCAGCCATGGTATAGGCATGCTCCATCTCCTCCTGACTCTGTTTCTTCATCCATGTAGAGAAGCCTGAAAATCCCTCCTTGTCAAGATAAAAAGCCATGGAAAGATACAGATTGGCTGACCAAATCTCTCGTGTAATCTGTGCATTGATTGCATCCTGCAGTTTTGTTGTAATCATAATATGTGTTTTAAAGGGTTAATAATCCGTTGCTATCGGTGGCATGGCTCCTTCCAAAGGAGAAAGCCTACACTGCCATTTCTGTCAACCATACAAGCAAAATCCATACCAATACCCTGCTGATATGACGTTTTGACAGAGAAAAAATTGTAAAACCAGATATAAGACAGGTTTGCCTCAACATCGCTCAGAATCCAGGCTACTAATCTCAAATCCATACAACAAGCACACCATATACTCGTAGGGCTGGTGTAGGAAATCATTTTCATACGCCAGTCCTTTTCATTTTTCAGCCAATTTACAGTCCCTTCGTAACAAGAAGCAGAAAAAAAACGCAGCTTAAAAGTCATGGTAAAACACAAAAATACACTATATTTGTGCTCGGACTGACGCAGATGCGGCAATCCGCAGATGACGAAAAAACATAAAAAAAGATACAGAGATGAGTACAGACAAGATAAAAGGAAAAGGACAGCAACGCCAGATGCTGGTGTGGACCGGTGCTTTGGCAATCGGAGTGGCATTGGGAATGATGGGCATAGGATGGCTGGATGAGGTGATGAACTTCATCGCAAGTGTATATACCCGCCTGTTCCAGCTGCTCGCCGTACCCACCATCGTGCTGGCAGTCATCACCACACTGGCATCACTCGGGGCGCAGAGCGACTCAGGACGTATCTTCCGCACGACTCTGAAGTACACCATTCTGACCACCTTTTCCGCTGCGGCTGTAGGACTGGTGCTGTATCTTATTGTAGCACCGGGCAATATGCCGGCAATACAGGGAGAGACGGAAGCACTGACAGAGTTGACCGAATATTCACAGATGTCGTACAAAGAGCATTTCCTTTCCGTGGTACCCAACAACATAGTACGCCCGTTTCTTGAAGGCAACGTGCTTTCACTCATTCTCATTGCCTTTGCCGTGGGCATGGCACTATCGAGAATCAAGCGGAGCGAAGGTATGGAAATTGTCCTCAAAGGACTTCAAGGCTTGCAGGAACTGCTGTTCAAACTCATCCACTGGCTGATATGGACCCTTCCATTGGGCATCCTTGCCTTTGCAGGACAGCTGGCATCCCAAATGTCGGCAGGCGTTGCCGCCGACTCTCTCGGCAAGTATATCCTGGTCATTCTTGGAGGCAACTGCATCCAGTTTTTCATCGTACTACCCCTGTTCCTCCTTTCACGGGGCATCAATCCCCTGCATACGCTCAACAGGATGATGCCCGCCGTGCTCATGGCTTTGTTTACAAAAAGTTCTGCCGCCACACTACCCGTGACGATGGAAACTGCCGAGCGGCGCTTGGGAGTGAGCAGCAAGGTGGCACGCTTTGTACTTCCCATCTGCACTACCATCAACATGAACGGTTGCGCAGCCTTTATCCTTGTCACCTCCCTATTCGTCATGCAGAACGGCGGCATCGAACTCAGCCTGTCCACCATGCTCCTATGGTTGCTTCTGTCGGTAGTATCAGCCATCGGCAATGCCGGAGTACCTATGGGCTGCTTCTTCCTCACCCTGTCACTGATGACAGGCATCGGGGCACCTGTTGCCATCATGGGCATCATCCTCCCCGTATATACCATCATCGACATGATAGAGACAGCAGAAAACGTGTGGTCGGACTCCTGCGTAGCAGCGATGACCGACCACGACGTCTCATCCCATTAGTTTCTGAACACCAGTCCGTGACCGGCGGCATCGATGACGATGGGCTTTTGGGGTGACACCTCCTGCGCCAACAACTTCTTGGAAAGGTCGTTGAGTACATCACGCTGGATGGCACGTTTCACAGGACGGGCACCGAACTCGGGGTCAAACCCGGCATCGGCAATCACCTCTATGGCAGCATCGGTAACCTCCAGCGTGAAGCCCTGAGGCTCCAGCATCCTCTTGACCGCATTCATCTGCAGGCGCACCACATCAGCAATCTCCTGTTTGGTAAGCGGCAGGAACATGATCGTCTCGTCGATACGGTTGAGGAACTCCGGTCGGATGGTCTGCTTGAGCATGGCAAACAGCTGGTTGCGGAGCTGGTCAATCTCCGTCGAAGAGAGTGTACCGCCATGCTGTTCGGTCTGTTCCCTGATGAGCTGGCTACCCAGGTTAGAGGTCATGATGATGATGGTGTTCTTGAAGTTGACCACCCTGCCCTTGTTATCGGTCAGTCTGCCGTCATCAAGCACCTGCAACAGGATATTGAACACATCGGGATGGGCTTTCTCTATCTCGTCGAAGAGTACCACAGAGTAAGGTTTTCTGCGCACCGCCTCTGTAAGCTGTCCACCCTCGTCATAACCCACATATCCCGGAGGCGCACCGATGAGACGACTCACGCTGAACTTCTCCTGGTACTCGCTCATGTCGATACGGGTCATCATCGTCTCGTCGTTGAACAGATATTCTGCCAACGCCTTTGCCAACTCCGTCTTGCCCACACCGGTGGTACCGAGGAAGATGAATGAGGCGATAGGCCGCTTGGGGTCCTGCAGTCCTGCCCTGCTGCGGCGCACCGCATCGCTCACGGCAGAGATTGCCTCATCCTGCCCTATCACCCTTTTGTGCAGTTCCTCTTCAAGGTGCAGCAGTTTATCGCGCTCGCTCTGCAGCATACGGGTTACAGGGATGCCGGTCCAACGGCTCACCACTTCGGCAATATCATCGGCAGTAACCTCCTCTCTGACCATAGCCTCGCTACCCTGTGCCGATTTGAGCTGGTCCTGAATGGATCCGATCTCCGTTTCAAGGGCTTTGATCTTGCCGTAGCGAATCTCCGCCACCTTTCCATAGTTACCTTCACGCTCAGCCCTTTCCGCCTCCTGTTTCAGGTCCTCTATCTGTTGCTTGTTCTCTTGGATCTTGTTCACCAGCGAACGCTCATTCTCCCATTTTGCCCTCGCCTGGTGTTCCTGTTCATTCAGTTCAGCAATCTCCTTGTCCAACTGCTGCAACTTGTCGTTCTGGTTGCTGCCGGCATTCAGTTCCCTCTTGATAGACTCGCGCTCAATCTCCAGCTGTTTCAGCCGGCGCGAGATTTCATCCAGTTCTTCAGGTACCGAATCGTGCTCCATACGCAACTTGGCAGCCGCCTCATCCATCAGGTCAATCGCCTTGTCGGGAAGGAATCTGTCGGAGATATAGCGCTCTGACAGGGTTACGGCGGCGATACAGGCATCATCCTGAATACGTACGCGATGATGGTTCTCGTAGCGCTCCTTCAGTCCTCGGAGGATGCTGATGGCACTCAGTTCGTCGGGTTCGTCCACCATCACCGTCTGGAACCTGCGCTCCAGCGCCTTGTCTTTTTCAAAATACTTCTGGTATTCGTTGAGGGTGGTGGCACCGATGCTTCTCAACTCGCCACGCGCCAGAGCAGGCTTCAGGATGTTGGCGGCATCCATCGCGCCCTCGCCTCCGCCGGCACCTACCAGGGTATGTATCTCGTCGATGAAAAGGATGATACGCCCCTCGCTACGTGTAATCTCATTGATGACCGACTTGAGGCGCTCTTCGAACTCGCCCTTGTATTTGGCACCAGCCACCAGAGCACCCATGTCCAGAGAGTAGAGTTGCTTGTTCTTCAGGTTCTCGGGCACATCTCCTCTGACGATTCTCTCTGCCAGTCCCTCGACAATGGCTGTTTTTCCCGTTCCAGGTTCACCTATCAGTATAGGATTGTTTTTGGTGCGCCTCGACAGGATTTGCAACACGCGGCGTATCTCGTCGTCCCTGCCAATCACAGGGTCCAGTTTTCCTGCCCGTGCCAGTTCCACCATGTTCTTGGCATACTTCTCCAAACTGCGGTAGTTGTCGTCAGCCGACTGCGACTTGACCTGCTGTCCCTGTCTCAGTTCACGGATGGCAGCCGTAAGCTGCTGTTCGGTGCATCCTGCATCCTTCAATATACGTGATGCCGTAGAGTTGACGGCAAGCAGCGCCAGCAGCAGGGTCTCGATGCTCACATACTCGTCGCCCATCGCCTTTGCCTTTTCCTCCGCCTTGGTCAATACGGCATTGGTGTCATTGCCCAGATACGGCTGTCCGCCCTGTACCTTGGGCAGATGCTGCACTTCCTGTCGCAACAAGGTTTCCACCTGTGCGGTGTTAGTACCTGTCTTCTGCAATAAAAAGCCGCTCACCTCTTTTCCCTTGGTGAGCAATGCCAGCAAAAGATGTACAGGTTCGATGGCTTGCTGTCCGTTTCCTTGTGCCAGGTTCACCGCCTCCTGAATCATCTCTTGCGCCTTGATTGTAAATTTGTCTAATGTCATGGTAACTCCTTTCTTTTTATAAATGTTATCCATGACCTGTTGCACAAAATACGTGCCGGGGGATTTTCCGGTGTCAAAATGGCAGAACAGCCGCCTCCTTCAGTTCAATCGTCAAGGGCTCTCCGCAACGCCTCGACATGTGGCAGGAAGCGGGGTGTACCTGCCTTTTCCCACACATCCCCCAGGAAGGCAGCACCGCCAAAATGCCATGCTCTGAGTTGGGGAATACGACTCATATCCACCCCACCCAATGCCACTACCTTGTGGTCTATCAGCCCTTGGGATGCAGCACGCTGCAGGGTGGCATCCTCAAAAGCGGAGAGGTAGCCCTGCTTGGAGATGCTGTTGAATATCGGACTCAGAAACACATGGTGGGTCACCGGTTTGAGCTGCGCCACCTGTTCCAAAGAATGGCAGGATGCCGAAAAGCGCGACACATCCTCACCGCCTGTCAGCGAACGGACGGTCTCTCCATTCTGCAACGCCTCGCACCAACGGGTCACCTCCTGTCCGCTGAGATGAATGCCCTGCAAAGGATAATGCGATGCCAAAGAGGGATGGTAATGCACCACGATGCGTGACAGACAGGCTGGTGCCAGTTTGTCGAGCAGTGCCCTGCATCGGGAGATATCGCTACCCGGTTTGCGCAGATGTACAGTATCTACTCCTGCTTCTATCAGTCGGGAAATCAAAATATCCTCTCCCGAAAAGAAATCAGGAGAGGATATGACTATAAACTTCATCGTGTGTAAGATGAGGGAATGGTACAATGCGCCTTATTTCTCACAATCCTTGAGGGAATGACTGATGCGCGCAGCACAGAAGTTGGGACCGCACATGGTACAGAACTCACCCTCGGTACGGTTGGAGGTCTTATAATACTCCAATGCCTTTTCAGGATCCAGGGCAAGGTTGAACTGGTCTTTCCATCTGAAGTCGTAGCGAGCCTTGCTCAGCGCATTGTCGCGGATGGTGGCACCGGGATGCCCCTTGGCCAAGTCGGCGGCATGGGCTGCTATCTTATAGGTGACCACACCCGTACGCACATCATCTTTGTTGGGCAACGCCAAGTGCTCCTTGGGGGTGACATAGCACAGCATGGCTGTACCATACCAGCCAATCATAGAGGCGCCAATGGCACTGGTGATATGGTCGTAGGCAGGGGCGATATCGGTGACCAACGGCCCCAAGGTATAGAAAGGCGCACCGTGGCACTTCTCTATCTGCCGGTCCATGTTCTCCCTGATCTTGTGCATGGGCACATGACCGGGCCCCTCGATAAACGCCTGCACGTTCTTTGCCCACGCACGCTCCACCAGTTCGCCCATGGTATCCAGTTCGGCAAACTGTGCGGCATCGTTGGCATCGTAGGTACTTCCCGGACGCAGACCATCGCCCAAGGAAATAGCCACGTCATACTGGGCGCAGATATCGCAGATATCGTCAAAATGCTCATACAGGAAACTCTCCTTCTGATGCACCATACACCATTTGGAGATGATGCTGCCGCCACGGCTCACCATACCGGTGAGACGGCCTTGCGAGAGATGTACGTTCTTCAACCGGATGCCGCAGTGGATGGTGAAATAATCCACCCCCTGCTCACACTGTTCTACCAGCGTATCACGGAATATCTCCCAGGTCAGGTCTTCCGCCTTGCCGTTCACCTTTTCAAACGCCTGGTACATGGGCACCGTTCCCACAGGCACAGGACAGTTGCGAAGAATCCACTCACGGGTTTCATGGATATTGGTACCCGTGGAAAGATCCATCAAGGTGTCTCCGCCCCATTTGCAGCTCCAAACTGCCTTTTCCACCTCTTCGTCGATACTGGAATTCTGGTGCGAGTTGCCGATATTGGTATTGATCTTCACCAGGAAGTTGGTACCGATAATCATCGGTTCTGCCTCGGGATGGTTGATATTGGCGGGAATCACCGCACGCCCTGCAGCCACCTCGCTGCGCACAAACTCAGGTGTGATATGGGTCTCGATACCCAGTTCGGCACAGTTCATGTTCTCCCTGATGGCTACGTACTCCATCTCCTGTGTGATGATGCCCCTCTTGGCAAGCGCCATCTGGGTATCTCCCTTCTGACGGTCCTTCATCCACGGCAGGCGCAGTTTGGGCAAGCCCTTCTGCAGGTCGATCTCAACGGCGGGGTCACTGTAAGGACCGCTGGTGTCATACACATAGACAGGGGCATTCTCTGTCATCTTCTTCTCTCCTTTTTCCACCACCACGGTAGGTGTGAGGTTCACGCGGCGCATCGCCACTCTCAACTCGGGATAGAGGGTGCCCGGCATATATACCTTTTCGGAACCGGGATAAGTAATCTTGATATTATTGTTCATGATGTATTGATTGAGGCTTGTTAATAGTATTTGAATAGCAGGAAGGGGCATCCTGATGCAGGCACCGGAAGACGGTCTGCCGCACCCTGCGCATCTCCCCGACCGGTTGGGCGGCATTGAGCACACTGCCGCTCAGCGCGATACCGTCGATGCCGAGGTCCATCAGCGCCGGGATATCCTCGCAAGTGATGCCGCCGATGCCCACCAACGGCAGGGATATCCCTGCCTGTCGCATCTGGGCAAGCAGCGCCCTATAACCATCGATGCCCAAGGTAGGTGCCAGCTTCTGCTTGGTCTGTGTAAAGCGGAAAGGTCCGCATCCTATATAGTCGGCTCCCTGCTGATGCAGGTTCATGATATCCTCAAAGGTATTGGCGGTACCACCGATGATACTGCCGGCGCCCAACAGTCTTCTCGCCTGACTAACAGGCATGTCGTTCTTGCCCAGATGCACACCGTCTGCTTCCAGGTCGCGCGCCAGTTCCACCCTGTCGTCGAGCAGGAACACAGCACCTGCCTCACGGCATAGCGGCATCAGCGTTCTGGCAGCCTGAGCCACCTCTTCGTCAGATGCCTGCTTCATTCTAAGTTGTATCCAGCGGCATCCGCCTTGCAGCGCCATCAAAGCCCCTTCTACGTAAGAGTGGCGGTCGTTGGCATGGGTGATGAACTGGCAGGGAAAGGCACTGCGCCAGGAGGTTGTCAGCAACGGCCGGGGACTGAAGAAATGGTTCAGCGATCCATGCCCGTTGCCCGCACTCATGTCGCTTCCGGCACGCAGTGCCTCATCTACAAAAGCCTTTGCCATTGCCACAGCCTGCTCCACGGCATACTGCTGTGCCAGGAAGGCAGTGATGGCAGAAGAGAGGGTACATCCCGTGCCATGGGTATTACGGGTATCTACCGGCGGAGAAGAAAAGGCTCTCCGCTGTCCGCCTCCGTAAAGCACATCTGTTTTCATTCCCTGTCGATGCCCTCCTTTGATGAGAATCCACGGACAGCCGGTGCTTCGGCTTATCTCTGCTGCCGCCCTGTCCATCGAAGCTTCATCGGTTATCGGCATACGAGCCAGTCTTTCCGCTTCGGGGATATTGGGTGTTATCAGTGTGGCAAGGGGCAGCAGACGGGTACACAAGGCATCGTAAGCCTCATCCTGCAACAGCGGCGTACCGCCGGTGGCGACCAATATAGGGTCTATCACAATGGGCACGATGCCATGATGCGGCAGCGCCTCTGCGATGGCTTCTATGGTCGGTGCGTCATTGACCATGCCTATCTTGACAGCATGCGGATGCAAGTCGGCAGTCACCGCCCTGATTTGCGCTGCCACTATGTCAGGAGGCACCGGATGCACGGCATGCACATTCACCGTGTCCTGCACGGTAACGGCAGTAATCGCCGTGGCGGCATAGTATCCCAATGCCGACATGGTTTTGATGTCAGCCTGTATGCCTGCTCCCGCGACAGGGTCGCTGCCGGCAATGGTGAGTGTCACCACATAACGTGACTGCTTGGCATTGCTCTCCATGACTTAGTTTTTGGCGGTCACGTCAAACACGCGATCCCAGTTTTTCCATACAGGTTCCATACCCAGTGCCCTGAGGTCAGCCTCCACCTGTTTGGCGGTGCGTGCGTCGCTCACTTCAAACTGTGCCAGCGCCTCCGGATGACAGCAGTAGCCGCCGGGATCGGTATGGCTCTCGGCACTCATGGTGGTGACACCTAAAGTAGCCATATTGTTACGCACCTCGGGTGTCTCACGGGTGGAATAGGAAATGTCAACATCATGGTCAAAGATGCGCATGGCAAAGGTGACCTGCGCCAGCTCCTTGTCGGTCATCACTACATGAGGCTGGAAACCGCCGTTCTCGGCATGGCGCATCCTGGGGAAGTTGACGCTGTACTGCGTGCGCCAATAGGTCTTTTCCAGGTATCTGAGGTGATACGCCAGCATGGTCACGTCGGTGCGCCAGTCTTCCAGTCCTATCAAGGCACCCATGCCTATCTTGTGCACGCCTGCCTGTCCCATACGGTCATAGCCGTTGATACGCCATTCATAATTCGATTTCGGTCCACGCGGGTGGTAGTTCTTGTAGGTGGCTTCCCGGTAGGTTTCCTGGAAGCATATCACCCCGTTGAGTCCGTGTTTCACCAGTTCTCGGTATTCATCTGCACTCAGCGGCATCACCTCCACCTGTAGATTGTTGAAATAGGGCTTTGCCAAATCGAGCGCCCTGGCGATATAGGGAACTCCAGTGAGCACGGGATTCTCTCCGGTAAGCACCAGAAGGTTGTCAAAGGGGCCCAGTTTCTTGATGGCCTCATATTCCCTCACTATCTCTTCTTCGGTAAGGATGGTACGGGGCATCTTGTTCTGCACATGGAAGCCGCAATAGACGCAGGAGTTGGAACAGGAGTTGGCAATATAGATCGGGATGAACATATTGATGGTATTGCCGAAGCGCTCTCTGGTATATTTCCTGCTGAGACGGGCCATAGGCTCCAGGTATTTCTCTGCCGCAGGCGAGATGAGCGCCATGAAGTCGTCCACATCAAGGCGTTGCTTGTTCAGAGCCCGGCACACATCGGCATCCGTCTTTGCCATGATGCGCTGTGTGGTCTCGTCCCAATCGATTTTTTGTATTTCGTCGTAAAACATTGTTTCGAAGATGTTGTGTAAGGGGGGACAACTTGCTTATCCGCCGCAAAAGGCTTTGAGGATGACGATATCGTCGCCTTCTGCAATCACTCTTTCGTTCCATTCGGCACGTGGCACCATCTGGTTGTTCACTGCCAGTGCCACTCCCTTTTCGGGCAGGCTACGCTCTTTGGCAAGGTCGTTTACCGTTGTCCCCTCGGGAAGTTGGCAGGGGGTATTGTTGATTTTTACGTTCATATAGCTTCAGTCATTAAGGAATGCGGTAAGGGGTGAACTTGCTTCTGCCCGGAGATCCGTCGCCTGCATACCGAGTCCTGCCTCGTATGCCTCGCGACCAGCCTCAGTGGCCTTCTTGAAGGCGACAGCCATCGCCACAGGATTGCCCGCTACCGAGATGGCGGTATTCACGAGTACGGCATCTGCACCTATCTCCATGACAAGGGCGGCATCGCTGGGAGCGCCGATTCCGGCATCAACCACCACGGGCACCGAAGCCTCCTCGATGATAATCTGCAGGAAATCACGGGTACGTAGTCCCAGATTGGTGCCGATAGGGGCAGCCAAAGGCATTACCGTGGCAGCTCCGGCTTCAGCCAACCGCTTGCACAGCACCGGGTCGGCCTGACAGTAGGGAAGCACCACAAACCCCTCCTTGACCAGCATTTCGGTAGCTTTGAGTGTTTCCACCGGGTCGGGCAAAAGGTAGCGCGGGTCGGGATGAATCTCCAGTTTCAGCCAGTTGGTGCCAAACGCCTCCCGTGCCATTTTGGCGGCAAACACCGCCTCCTCGGCATTGCGTGTGCCTGAAGTATTGGGCAGCAACTGTATGCCTGGCTTGGCTATATGCGCCAGCATATCGTCGTCGCCATCGTTCATGTCGATGCGTTTCATCGCCATAGTCACCATCTCAGTGGATGAAGCGGCAATGGCTTCTGCCATCACCTGGTTGGAACTGAACTTGCCGGTTCCCAAAAACAAGCGCGAGTTGAACACCTTACCCGCAATCGTTAGTTTTTCCATATTGTCTCTGTGATTTTGTCCCGTTATTTCATTTGTCACGACAGCCCCGCCGCATGACTTGATAGAGCGGTGACAGTGCGAAAAGCAGCAAGGGGGAAACAACGTTGACAGTCCCTACGGCGGCATTGTCCGCATCAGGTGCTACGGGTATAATCTCAGCCACGGCAATCGCTCGGGCACCCCTCTATCCTGTTTGCAAAGGTAGTGTATAAAGATGAAACGGCAAAACATTTTCTACCATTTTTTGTGAGAAAGGAAAGCAGGTATTCTTTATTCAAATTATATTCATTAACTTTGCATCATTCAAACGGAAAAGACATGCAACACGCAATCGTAACAGACGAACAGAAAAAGAAGATACGCCAGCAAGCCAAAGACATGTTCTTTATAGCTTTCGGCATTTTGCTCTACTCTCTCGGATTCACTGCCTTCATCCTGCCCGAAAAGGTGGTGATGGGTGGAGTGGCAGGTTTATCGGCACTGACCTACTATGCCTTCAGTTTCCCACCCGGAGCCACCATGTGGATTCTCAATGCGGCATTGCTGATTATCGCCTTCAAGGGCATCAGCAAGCAGTTTACCATACGCACCATCATCGGAGTGACCATCATGTCGCTCATGGTGAGCGCGCTGCAACCCGTATTCGAGCAGTATCCGGTGATTACGGCGGGCGAGGACAAGTTCATGCATGTACTGATAGGGGCTGCCTTGGGCGGCGCCGGTCTGGGTATCGTGTTCAGCCACAACGGTTCTACGGGCGGCACCGATATCATCATAGCCCTTCTCAACAAGTATTTCCGTGTGGGTTTCGGCAGGGCGATGCAGTTTATCGACATCTCCATCATCTGTTCTTCCTATCTGCTCTTCCACAGCATGGAGACCATCGTGTATGGTGTCGCCTTTACCATCATTGCCAGCTATCTGTGTGACTACGTCATCAACGGAACCCGACAAACGGTGCAGTTCTTCATCATCTCCAAGGAATACGAGCGAATCGCCGACACCATCAACAATAAGATGAACCGTGGCGTGACGCTCATCGAGGGCAAGGGCTGGTATTCCAAGAACGATGTGAAGATACTGATGGTACTGGCACGCAAATACGAGTCGCAGGAACTGTTTAACAATGTAAAGGTGATTGACCCTGACGCGCTCATTTCCCAGACCTTCTGCCATGGTGTATTTGGCGAGGGCTTTGACAAGATATGAGGTTTCAGCAAACCTGTCGATAAGACTAAGACAAAAACGCGGATAAAAAAAAGAACGAAAATCTTTGGCTGTTTCGCAAAGTCTTTGTACTTTTGCATCCGCAATACAAGAAGTATAGGGGCGTAGCCCAGTTGGTTTAGAGCGCTGCAGTCACATTGCAGAGGTCATCGGTTCGAGCCCGATCGTCCCTACTTCAAGACATTTATCGAATTAGGTAACTGCATCGGATTTACGATGCAGTTTTTTATCTGAATATCAATCCTTATTTCTACTTTACCAACCCATTATCAAGGTCAGCAACAGAATGAACCACGCTTTCATCATACAAGCACACACCCAACCAGAACTTCTCTGCAGAACAGTACATCAACTGTATGCAAAAAACCACTTCTTCTATATCCATGTGGACACGAAAAGTATCGCAGCATTCAGCCGTTCTGTCTGTTTCAAGTCGTTGAAGGATCTGCCTAACATCAGGTGCATAGAATCTGCCATCAACGTTGTATGGGGAGGGTATTCTCAGATTAAAGCAACCATTTTCCTATTACAAAAAGTGGCGACTGACACCGAGATCAAATGCGATTATATTCATTTCATCTCGGGACAGGACTACCCTATTGTCACACCTTCTGAATTTGACAAAACGTTTGAGACCTCCAGCAAGAAAGCCTGGATGGAGATTGTCACCTTCAAAGGCTTTCGCAAATGGCATTACCGGGTAGATCTGTGGTTTTATTTCGATTTATGCCACAACCAGAAGTCTCTCGCCTGGCATTGCTTGAAGTTGGCAAACAAGATTCAAAGAAACCTTTTTAAACTGCACATCCGTTTTCGTCCGCCTCTGAAGAACAAACTGTACGGCGGCAGCAGTTGGTTCTCATGGAACAGGGAGATTCTCATGTTTGTTTTACATCATTTGGAAACCCATCCGGAACTGGAAAAGAGATTCCAAATGACTGGTGGTGCCGATGAGATATTCTTCCACTATATCCTTTTCAATTCAGCACACGCCGACTCGATAGAAAAGAACAATTACCGCTATATTGACTGGAGTGAGGGCAAGAGTTCGCCTAAAACCCTTGGAATTTCTGACCTACAGAAAATCATGGACTCAAATGCTGTACTGATAAGAAAAGTTCACTCAACCCTATCAGAGACTTTACTGGATAGCATTGACAAGATACTTCAAGAAAAACCAACGGCAGGATAGTAGAATTCTGACACCGAAATAACAGTTATCACCCCCCAAAAAAAACAGTTGACAAGGACCAATGCAGGCTGAAGATCCGCCTTGTCAGATATCACCTATGGCTGGAACTGCATGATTATGATCCTGTAGGGTTTGCCGTTGAGTGGTCTCCTTGTTCCGTTCATCGACCGCACGCCGTCAGTCAATCGACCGACGGAGGTCAGTCACTTGACCGACGGAGGTCGGTCAATCGACCGAACGCCGTGCGGTCGATTTCTGGTCCTATGCAAAGATACAACAAGAAAGACCTTTTTCCAAATATTATGTCAGTTTTGTGTGGTTATCAGTCAACAATCGGTCCAAGGAATGACGAAATGACGGCGGAAGATAGCATAATAGCGTTAAACTGTAGAAAAGACCATTTGAAACATTATCGTGAAATGATTAGCCCGATTATCAGTATAAAAACTGCTCTCGAAAAATAAATCGGCCTGAATCCTTGTGTATTTCAAACACGGTATGCAAGATTTTCGGCTCCCTACTACGCCAGGCAGGAGCACTGTCGAAAGGGCATGTGGTGATGTGCGACCGCGGAACCTTTATCGGTACACTTTGGGGAGATGAGGAACGATCGATGAGACAGATTTTGGAGATGGCCAAAGGGGGTGTGCTCATGATTGACGAGGCCTACCTGCTGAATGGAAAGCATGAGAGCGACCCAGGGAAACTAGTCATCCAACTGATGATGAACATCCTTGCCGACGAGAGCCAGCGCGACATCGCCATCGTGCTCTGCGGCTACAAGGAACCGATGATGAAGATGCTGGACATGAATCCAGGCCTGCAATCCCGCTTCCCCAACAAGTTCGATTTTACGGACTTCACCGTAGAAGAACTGCTGGAGATTACCTGCCGTCGCATCAAGGACTACAACTACCAGTTCACCAAGCAGGCATGGAAGAAATACCGCCGAATGATCACACTAGCCTATCAGATGCGAGACCCAGAGACATGGGGCAATGCACGCTTCATCTCCAACCAGCTGGAGCACATATACATACAGCATGCCGCGCGCTGCGTAAGGCAGAAGCCCAAGGACAAGAGAAGACTACTCATACTCACGCAGGCAGACATCGTGCCTGTTGAGATACCGCGCCCCAAGGCAAAGATAGGGTTCTAAATCCCATACAGTATGAGAAGAAGGATTCCTTATCGGGTATGCAGATGCTTGCCCAATGGTGTTGTGACCCATCTTGAAGCCCGACTGCTCCAGGAGCTGGTGAACCGGGAGATTCATCCCATCCGTTGTGCGGAGAGTTGCAAGCGGAAGTTTATGAAGGGCATGAGACTCGGTGATCTTTGTGCGGAGACGGGTCACTTCTGGTGGTTACGGCATTTTCACCCTTTTATCCTTTCGTAACCAAATGTGTGTCGGCATGGATAGCCGATGGCAAGTTGGTTTCCAATCCTTTCCGTGTCCAGTCCTCTATTGTTCCTATGTCCATGAATGACGGCAGCCAGACGGACAGCCAGGAGCACAGCCCATTGTCCGCTGACATTAGTACCAGCAAGGACACCAAGCTTTCGGCAGATTTCCCCACCTGCAAGCGAGGCAAGCCCATGGCAGATGACGGCTACGCCTCCTTGTTCCCTCTGTTTGAAGAGGAGCCTCCTGTCTATTCGGATGACGGCGAGTTGCTGCGGGCACCTTCTCCTTGCACTGCTTCTTCACCCACAGATATGTCAGAAGACAAGGCTGGCGGTGACACTGATTTTGCCAAGGACGGAAGTGGCAATGCCCGACAGACCTTCTGAACAACATATCCGTCATAAGCACGCTGGAAGTGTCGAACCCGTTTTATGCTGTGTTGCAAGAAGTGCCAATGTCGCACAAACCCGCTGCGCTTGTCTGTACGAATTAGCCTTCTTGCGCCGTTCCCTTCTGTCACGGCGGTTACGCCGTTCGCAAGCTCACACCGTGCCTTCCTTTTTTATAGAACAACATATTCCTTTTATGAAGATGACAAACACCAAGAACAAGAATCAAGCCAAAGAGACTCCCAGACGCACGCTGCGGCTGGAAGCACGAGTGACCAAGGAAGAATATGCCAAGGCCGCCGAACTCGCCCAAACCTGCGGGTTGTCCATGAGCGACTATATCCGCCGTGTAGCCACGGGTCACAAACCCCGCCGCAGATTGACTGAACGCGAAATAGAGGCTCTGAACAGCCTTTCGGACGCAAGGGGAGACATCCAGCGCATCGTCTCCGCCGTCAGGAACATTCAGGCAGACCGCAGGGCTTTGTATTTCGGCAATCCCCAGTTTGTGGAGAAATGGATGGGTGCTGCCCTGCCGCTCATGAAGCGTTGGGAGCAGATCCAGGATTATATTACGGAATAACTCTTGTACAGCCGTTATGATAGCAAAAGCAGCAGCCATATCCCATGGTGGCAATGCCATGCGCTATGTCACCACCAAGGACAGGTCGGACATCGTGATGGTCAACCATCTGCCCGAGGATATTTCACCGGATGCCATGTACCAGCGTATGGTTCTCCTACAGAAGATGCTTGCCAAGGAAGAACGCCGCGGAAGACCCTTGCTGAGGAACATGATAAGAATAGAACTTTCCCCCGACACCACCGAGAGCCGGGGATGGACGCTTGAAGAGTGGAGGAAACTCGCAGAGGAGTTCATCCGCACATTCGACGGCATCGACATGTCCAAGCGCACAAGGCGCAAGTCCTCCACACCTATCATATAGACCTGCCCGAAGAGGCTGACAGAATCATCAGGCAGGAGTGCTCTCTTGCCGAGGCTCATCCTCTTGCCACCATCGAGGAGATACAGCACACGGCAATCCTTCTCTTTGCCGAATACCTTGACGCCGCCACAAGCATGGCGACTTCGAGCGGTGGCGGTGGAAACAGTGACAGCAATGGCTGGGGACGCAACAAGGACGAGGATGACCGCGAATGGGCACGCCGCTGCGCAAGAAAGGCCAACAGCATGTGCAAGCGGAGGAAGGGACTGAAACGATAAACAACACCTTTAATACTCACATTAGAATATGGGCATAGGAAAATCAAAGGTATCGTCGTCGATAGACGTTGACGATATAATCGGGTCGGTTGAGACTGGCAGACAGATAGCAAGCGAGAAGAAAGAACTGGAGAAAACACTGATGGAGTTGCGTGAAGCAAAATCTGTGTTGCAAACGTTCGTTGGAGACTTGGAAAAAGCCATCGGTGCAGAGTGCAAGGCAGAGGGTGCATTGAAGGCGGCAGCGGACAGTTGCGAGAACATCGTAGGCAGCATCTGCAAAGCCATTGTGGCTGCGGAACAAAACACGGTTTTCAGGACAGAAATCTCGCCCGACCATCTGACACAACTCAAACAACAGGTGGAGGAATCCGTCACTAAGGAACGGCAGCTGTTGGAGGAACACCGTGCTTTACAACTCAGGATGTTTGTGGAACAGGAGGCAAAACTTGAAAAAATCCTAAGCCGTAACAAGGGGATATGGTTCTCCGACTTCTGGC
>CALZXH010000042.1 GCA_945830055.1 uncultured Prevotella sp. | reverse complement strand
TAATATACTCTTCCCATTTTCATTAGAATACCTTCACTGGCTTATAAAGATACTATCCAAGCCGGTGAAGGTATCTTCATTTTTAGTTAGTAATTTATGATGAAATGGGGAAAAATGGTTTCATTTGAACAAATGAAACTAAATTATGCTCGAAAAAAAGATAATATAGAATAAAGGATTATAACTTTGAAGTGGATATAAAGCTGTTTGACTAAAACTACTGTAAAGGGTTGGGAAAACATCAAGTTATTCTTATTCATTTTTATGTAATTCCTATCATTTTAATTCCCAACTTCCCCATATGAGGCGGGTGCGCGGAATGTGAATTTAGCATACTCGTCACTGGGGTTTTTTTATATATAGTCAACAAATGTCTTAAAAAGAAAATAAGAAGGAATTAATTTCATTTCAATTCTCTTGCTTGTTTTCTTTGAAAGCACCGGGTTTTTTACCTGTTACTTTATAAAAGGCACGGCGGAAGGTAGAAATGCTGTTAAAACCGCTTGCAGTTGCTATATAGTCCAAAGTATATTCAGGATGTTCCAGCATCAATGGAATACACTTATTTCTGATGCGCATTTCGTTGATATAGTCGTAGAATGGCTTACCTATGACTGTAGTGAAATAGTTGCTTAGGTAAGTGCGGTTGGTGGACAAGCGCTTGGCAAGGGTGTCAAGCATCAGGTTGGGATCCATATACAGTTCTTCTTCTTCTACAATCTTTTCCATTTTACCTGCAAAAGGATATGCTATTTCTGATTCCTGTACCAGTTCTTCCCTAAGTATCTGCATGTGTACATCGGTATTATTCAGTTGCATCAGCGTCTTACAATGCTTGTATGCAAGCTGCCATAGCAATATTGCCACAACATAGTAAAAACAGTCCAGATACGGATTGTTGATAAGACAGATAGCAAGCCATGCCAACAAACTGAGGGCTGCCATCCAAAAGAATTTTTTGATCCATGAGATGTCAATATGCTCTACATTGGAGTAATAGGAGTGTATATAAGTAATGTAGCGTTTGGCATTGAGATAACCTACTATGGTGATATACAGTCCGAAGGAGATAAGGAAAATGTATGTGGCAGTAATTATCTGGTGCTTACAGGGTAGGAAACAGTAAGCCACTGTATAGATGGCAAAAGGAAATGCTACTCTGAACAGGTGTTTCAGAGTGATCCAGCCTGGACGGGTTATTTCGTAGAGAAACATGAGGTAAGTAATAGCTGACCATCCATCAATCACTGTTATTGCATTGAGTACCTGCTCGTTGTACATACCCGGAAAGGTAAGTATAAGGTCTTTGGCTGTAGCAAAACTCCAATAAAGATAAATGTATCCCAGCATCTTGTGCAGACGCCTGTTGCCTTGATGCTCCATGAAAAACATATAGTAGGAGCAGATAGCAAAATAAGCTGTAGTAAAGCCTATACAGAAGGAATTAAGGCTGATAATCATCCTAATTCAGTTTAGCGCTCATTTCATTACGAACGCCACGATAGCCTTTAAGGAAGGCCTTTGCAGAACCGAAACTCAAGAACATATCCAGACGTACGGGAATATGGTTCTTATCATCAGTGATGTAGAAACGTATCAGTTCGTGATCCTTGCCGTCTTCCTTTTCATAGAACGAGAACACCAAACAGCGAAATTTTTCGTTGCTGCCTTCTATCTTGAAGTTTTCCTTGCCGCGGTAGGTGAGCCACGATTCTGTGAGATGGCGGGCATCACTGATTGGCATTGCCAACTTCTGTCCTTTCTTGAACTGTGAGGCATCCAAGTTACGCGAGCGAAGGAATATGCTCATCATATCGTATATACACTTGTTGTATTTCGATTCCTTCCATCTGTGGGTACCGTCGTCTTCTATGCGGTGTTGTCTAAGATGGCATTCATTATTGGGATAGGAGTACCATATCTCATCCACATAGTATCTGTGACCCTCCAAGGCGCCCTTTCTGAAGTAAAGTGGTGTGATATCCTGACTACAGTAGGAGAGCAGTGTATCACGCATAGTGAATACCTTATCCAACTTGTTATTACCGCGAGTTATCAGACTACTGCGGTATGCTTTTTGTCCATCAAATGTAGATTCTATAGTGCTCATAGAGGCAGTACCTACTTTAAGCCATATAAATTTCCAGTTGAAATAAAGGTCGTAATAAAGGAATTCTCCTGATTTGAATGCTGTATTCTTGATGCCGCACTGTTGTGCCATTATAGGTGTGCTGCATATAAGGAGGAATAACAAGATTATTTTCTTCATATCTGTTGTTCTGGTGGTTTATCTGATGTTCATATCTTCTCGGCGCTGTGCATTCTTGCTGACGCGCTTCTTCTCCTTGTCAGCCTTCTGCTTGGTGATAGCTCCCGGCTTCTGTCTGTCAAACGGACGTTCACTGATATTCCACTGATGAGTGGTGTCCCATTTGGCTTTGATAGTCACTTCCCGTGAATCATAGACTACCACTTCCGGGTCGGTGTTGCTGTAATAGTCGCCGGTATCCCATTTGCCGTTACAATTGCTGTCAATGATTGCCCTAAGGTAATATGTGCCTGGCATGATAAAGTAGAAATCGGCGCTTCCTTGGTCCAACCGTGCCTCTTTGACGGGCTTGTCGGCATTAGTGAGCAGTTGTACAATAACAGTACTGTCGGCAATACTGTCAGGCTTGCTCATATTTACCGTAAGTGATCCGTAGTCATCAAGTGGTCGTATCTTGATGCTCTGTTTGATGGGGTTGGAAATCTGTCCGTAAATATCCACAAAGGCGGCAGAGTCAATCTCAAGGCTGTAAGTGTTGTCTGGGCGCCATTCTGCCAGTAGCATGTATCTGCGTGGAAATTCGGGTATCTGCTGCCATAAGAAAGGGATGCTGTCAAAGAGTGAATCTACTTTTACTTTCAGGTGAATGGAAGCTGTATCGCAAAATTCAAGAGGTGTCTCCATTTCCAGTATCACATTTTTGTCTGGATCCATCACCTGTTTGCTCAGCATCTTTACCTTGACATTTTCCATAGGATATATGGAGTCATAGGGTTCTCCTTTCTTCTTTTTCTTTTCCTGCTGCTTCTCCCATTTCTCCAGTTCCTTGAGTCGCATTTTCTCCCTTCTCTCAAACGACATCTTAGGGATGGCAGTCAGGGTATCTGTTTTCAGTACAAACATGCCGGTAGTGTCTGTGGCATAGTAGGAGAGTTCCATCTCTAAGGAATCGCGGTTAATGAGCAAGGTATCGCGCAGCCAGTAGGTCAATGTATCTTTTTTGGGCGATGCTTCTACAAAGAAAGCTTTATCAGCATTGAAGTTCAATCCCTTGACAATAGGCAGACTGTCGTGCATCCCAGTGAAATACACTCCTATCTTGCGGTGGTCTGTACGTTCGGTTTTCAGCAGATAGCGGTCGGTCTGTTCGGGTACAAAAGCTTTGAGCACTATATCATCAGGCAAATAATGGATATAGGGTATACGTGCTATAGAGTCAATATGCAAGGTGTCGCGCCATATAGTGTCCTGTCTGATATCCGGCTTGCATGAAGGTACTACCACCCTGTGGCTGAATGCCAGCATTTCGCTACGCTGACTATATACATAGTCGCCATCCATATCATTGAGGGCATAAACGCGATAGGAACCTGGTGCCACCCCTTTGATGGTAAAGCGTCCGCGACTGTCGGTGCGTGCTACCCTGCGCAGTGGCTTCTTGGCAAATATGGTGTCACTTAAATCGCTATGCAGTCCTACGAGGATACCTTTTACTGGTTCCAGGTTTTCAGCTGTTATCACGGTACCTGCCACCTCAAAGGTATCTATTTCGGTGCCGGTAGAGAAGCAATAGGTATAGCTACCCATGGGGTTGCTCTCGTTATTGTCAACAATGGCATCAGAAAAATCTACCGTATAGGTGGTATTGTGTTGCAGAGTATCTTTCAATTCCACTACGATGCGCTTGCCTTTGGCGGCTATCTCAGGCATCTCCAGCTGTGGAGGCGACACTACCACCTTGTTGGTGGCGTCTTCCAGTTTGATAAACTCGTCGAAATAGATATTGATTTTTCGGTTGGTTACCTCTGTTGCACGATCTTGCGGTGAAGTGTGTATCACCTTGGGTGGGGTTTCATCATACCATCCGCCGTCAGGTTGTCCCATACGGGCACATGAAACCATAAGCGTCAGTGCCATGGCGGCAACGATGCCCATCATCAGGTTGGTATGTTTCTTTATCCTCATAACTGGTTGGTTTTACGCCTTGTTCATCTGTAGCAACACGTCAATATGATCTCTGCTATTACTCAATCTGGGCACTTTATTCTGTCCGCCCAGTTTGCCACGCATTTTCATCCACTGTTCGAAAAGTCCTTTCTTTGCCTGTACTATTTCCAGATGCTGCAAAGTGATGTTTTTGTAGCGTTTCGCCTCGTAGTCGCTGTTAAGTTGCTGTAGATGCAAGTCAAGCAGGCTGGCAAACTGTTGCAGGTCAGCAGGCGATTTTGAAAATTCTATGAGCCACTGGTGGCGACACTTGGCATTGTTGTCCATAAACACTGGTGCTGCGGTATATTCCAGCACTTCAGCTCCCGTTTCACGACAGGCGTAAGCCAGTCCCTGTTCGGCATTATCCACTATCAGTTCTTCGCCAAAAGCATTGATGAAATGTTTCGTTCTGCCCGTAATGGTGAATTTGTAAGGATTGGTGCTGGTAAAACTCACGGTATCGCCTAAGATATACCGCCACAGTCCGCATGAAGTGGAGATGACCATGGCATAGTTGCGTCCTTTTTCCACGCCCCACAAGGGTACGACAGTTGGGTTGGAGGTACCGAATTCGTCCATAGGAATGAATTCATAGAACACGCCATAGTCGGTGAGCAGGGTCATGGCTCTGTCAGCAGGGTCATCCTGTAATCCAAAGAATCCCTCGCTGGCATTATAGGTCTCCATATAGTGCATATCTGGCGAGGTGATGAGTTGGCTGTACTGCTTGCGGTAAGGAGTAAAAGCCACACCTCCATGGAAGAATACTTCGATGTTTGGCCATACCTCTTCCAAGTGGTTCTTGCCTGACAATTCCATCACACGGGTCAGTACAGAGAGCATCCATGATGGTACACCGCTGATATTGGTGATGTTCTTGTGAAGTGTTTCCTGTGCAATGCGCTCGCGCTTTAGCTCAAAGTCGCTGATGAGTGCAGTCTGCTTTTTGGGTACCCTCACCATGTTCGCCAATGGGTTGATATTTTCGATGAGTATGGCGCTGAGATCTCCCACCAGTGAGTTTGCCACATTGTAGTTAGGCGAATGGCTTCCTCCTAATATAAGGCTCCTGCCATCAAAGAGACGGCTCTTGGGGTAGTTGCGCAGGTACAGAGTTACGGCATCCTTTCCACCACGGTAATGCAGGTCTTGCAGTCCTTGCGTACTCACAGGGATAAACTTGCTTTTGTCGTTGGTGGTGCCCGATGATTTGGCATACCATCTCACCACACCTTTCCAAAGCACGTCTTTCTCGCCGTGGCGCATGCGGTCGATATCTTCTTTCAGTTCCTCATAAGTGTTTATTGGCACATGGCGGACAAAGGTTTCATAGTCGTGACAGTCAGCAAATAGATGCTTTCTGCCATACTCTGTATCCTTGGCTGTATGCAGCAGCGATCGCAATGCTTGCTGTTGCATCTCTTCGGCATGGGTGGCATAACGTTCCCATTCCTTCATTCTGCCCGTAAAAACGTTTCTTACAATCTGTGTGATTGACATGGCTGTTATTATGCGTAGGCTTCTTCTTCTGCAGCGTTGATGATATCTTCCCTTGACTGGACTTTAGGTTGCAGGGTAAGGTCAGAGAGGTCGAACTCATCGGTTTCTTCTTTTTTATCCTCTGATTTTCTGACAGGTGCGGTACGTTTTTTTGCGTTGTCCTTTTCTTTAGAGGGGGTACGCATCTGTCTGGTCTCCTGTTCCTCAGTAGCGACAGGCTGTCTGGTAGTAATGGCTGTTTCAGTGATGCCGGTTGTGGTTGAGGATTTCGAAGTGTCGTCGCTGATAATCACTATATCGTTGGCAAGTTCGGTATCAGGCACATTCATCACTGGCATCTCTTCCATTTTGGTGCGCTCAGTCTTGGCGGCAAACACGGCATCAATGAACTGGGGTTCGCGGCGCAGGCGTTTCAGGGTGTCTTGTGATGCTAACTGCTGACTTTCCTTTTTAGAATAGCCCTTGCCGGTGCATCCTTCAATGCCTTCAATAACTACCTGATATACAAACATGGGACTTCCGCTGTTGTCAAGATTCTGTTCCACTTGTTTGTATTCCAGGCGTACCCTGTTTTTCTGACACCACTCTATCAGTTTGCTCTTGAAGTTTACCTCCTTGTATGCCACCTTGTCCAGGTTGATGATGCGTGCCAGGATGCGTTTCTGCATGAATTTCATGCAGGCATTGTAACCGCGATCCAAATAGATAGCACCCACTAAAGCCTCAAAGGCGTTGCCTCCCATGTAGTTGTTGTGTGCCTGTGTGCGGGTGTTGGAGCGTATCAGTTCCATGATGCCCATCTCCTGTGCCAGTTTGTTCAGTGTTTCGCGCTGTACCAGTTTGCTTCTGGTGTTTGTAAGAAATCCTTCGCGCTTGCCCTCAAAATGGCGGTATACTATATCTCCTACAACAGCATCAAGAATGGCATCTCCCAGAAACTCCAATCGTTCGTTGTTCAGTGTTCTGCTCTTGGGCATTTTTCTGGTCATGCTTTTGTGCATCAATGCCAGTTTGTAGTAGCTTATGTTGCGGGGATAGAAGCCTGTTATATTGTAAAGTGAAGAAAAAAGCTCCTTCTCCTTACGGAAAGGGAGCTTAATCCTGTCGATTATATTACTGTTATTCAGCATATTTCTTGAATATCACGCAAGCGTTGTGACCGCCAAATCCGAAGGTGTTGCTCATGGCAGCACGTACTTCACGCTTCTGTGCGGTGTTGAAAGTGAAGTTGAGATTGTAGTCAATTTCTTCATCACGGTCGTTCTCATCATGATTGATGGTGGGAGGTACAATATCGTTCTTCACAGCCAATACGGCAGCCATGGCCTCCACAGCACCGGCAGCACCCAGCAGGTGTCCTGTCATTGACTTGGTAGAACTGATGTTCAACTTATAGGCAGCTTCTCCGAATACCTGTTTGATAGCTTTTGCCTCGGAGATGTCACCCACGTGTGTGGATGTGCCGTGAACGTTGATATAGTCGATATCCTCGGGTTTCAGGTTGGCATCCTCCAGTGCGCGTTGCATCACCAGTTTGGCTCCCAGTCCTTCGGGGTGGGAAGCTGTGATATGATGTGCATCGGCACTCATGCCTTCTCCTACCATTTCGGCATAGATTTTGGCTCCGCGTGCCTTGGCATGTTCCAGTTCTTCCAGGATGAGGCATCCTGCTCCTTCGCCCATTACGAATCCGTCACGGCTGGCGCTGAAGGGGCGTGAAGCTCCCTGCGGATCATCGTTGCGGGTGGAGAGTGCATGCATGGCGTTGAATCCGCCTACGCCGCAGGCGCAGAGTGCAGCTTCTGCACCGCCACTTACTATCATGTTGGCTTTGCCCAGACGAATCAGATTGAAGGCGTCTGCCAAAGCGTTGCTTGAAGAGGCGCAAGCTGATGTGGTGGCATAGTTGGGACCGTTGAAGCCATAGAGGATGGAAATCTGTCCGGCAGCGATGTCGGAAATCATCTTGGGGATGAAGAAGGGGTTGAACTTGGGACCGTCTTCTTTGTGCAGTCCGTAGTACACTACCTCATCTTCAAAGGTCTTGATACCACCGATACCTACACCGAACACTACGCCCACACGAGTTTTGTCGAGAGTGTCCAAATCTACACCGCTGTCCTTGACTGCCTGGATGGCAGAAACCAGTGCCAGCTGTGTGTAGCGGTCCATCTTGCGTGCCTCTTTGCGATCAAGATAGTCGTTGAAGTTCAGGTTCTTTACTTCGCAGGCAAACTGTGTCTTGAATTTGGAAGCGTCGAACAAGGTGAGGGGAGCGGCGCCACTGACACCGTTAATCAGATTGTTCCACGTTTCTTCGGGGGTATTGCCCACAGGAGTAACGGCACCAAGTCCCGTTACTACAACTCTTTTTAGTTCCATGATATAAATGATGAATATAGGAGAGCGCCGTACCGCTACAGAATACGGACTACTGATTACAGTGTCTATGCATCTCTGATAATGCTTCTGATGCACCTGCTGTAACCAGTAGCCCGTATCTCTATTTACGAACTCCGTTTCTTATTTGCTGTAAAGCGCAATCCGTAATCAAGAAAATAAATTATTTTGTATTCTCCTCGATGTAAGCAATAGCATCACCTACAGTGCCAATCTTTTCTGCTTTATCGTCGGGGATGTTAACGCCAAACTCCTTCTCAAATTCCATGATCAACTCTACGGTATCCAAAGAATCTGCACCCAGGTCGTTGGTGAAACTTGCTTCGGGCTTAACTTCTGCCTCATCAACACCAAGTTTGTCAACGATGATGGCCTTTACTTTGCTTTCAATTTCAGACATAATTGTAATGGTTTAAAATGTTAATAAATGAAATTCTGCTTAAAAAATCGGGTGCAAAGTAACAAATATTTATTGAAGTGTGCAAATATTTCAGTCTAAAAAGCGTCATTTTATGCACAAAAGGATATAGGTTGTGCATAAATAGTGATTGAAAAATGTATTATTGATGTCAAAAAGGGTCGCTAATGATGAGGTGTCTGCTATCGTGGGTGAACCAATTCTTTGCCTCTGGATACATGGATACATAAATGGTATCTGATAGATGTCAGATGTGCTCCCTGCGCAGCGGATAGTGTCCACGGAAGTACTCGAATAGTTCAGGATTCTTTTTCAGTAAATCACTATCTGTTTTGGGGTTATACAGTTCCAACGGATTGCCTGTATACTTGAAATCTGCAGGTAGTGAGGGCGGTTCAATGGGTTTGGGGTGGGGCAGATTGAAATAGCTGCACAGTGCATCCACTACCATATTGGAGGCATTTGTCTTACCTTCGGCAGAGTATCCTGCAATGTGAGGCGTGCCGATATATACTTGCTGTAGCAGTGGCTGTAGGATACGGGGTTCATTTTCCCAAGTATCTATCACCGCTTGGCGTATCTTGCCTGTTGTGAGTGCATCCAGTAGTGCAATATTGTTGACCACAGCGCCACGACTGGTATTGATGATGATGGGGCATCGTGTGAGACTGTTGAAAAATGACTCATCGGCAAGATGCAGGGTGGGGTAGTCTCCATCCTCTGTCAGTGGTACATGGAAGGTGATGATGTCTGCCTCTTCAGCCAATTCCTCCAGCGACCTCTTGTACAATCCTCCTAAAGGTGGATCGCTCACTATCACGTTCATCCCCAACTGACGTGCCTCGTATAACACTTTGCTGCCAACGTGCCCGCATCCCACTATGCCAAGTGTAGTATTGTGCAGGTCAAGCTGCAGATCTTGCTCCATCAGCAGCAGGCAGTTGCGCACATACTGTGCTACAGAACCTGCATTGCATCCGGGACAATTGTACCATGCAATATCCGCACAATTCAAATATTCGGTGTCAAGGTGGTCGTAGCCAATGGTGGCGGTGACTATTAGTTTTACTTTGCTATCTTTTAGCAATGCCTCGTTGCATACGGTACGGGTACGCACTACCAAGGCATCGGCATCCTTTACGTCGGCTGTCGTGATACTGCTGCCATCTATATATATGGCTTCCACACCCATGGCAGCGATGGTTTCCCGGAGATAGGGTATCTTGTTGTCGATGACAAATTTCATGGTGAATGATGGTTTTTGGGTTACTGGCCACCTTTATAGAAGTAGTCTTTTACAGATGCAAAGATACACATTATAAATATATATAGGGATGGGTATAGTGTAAAAAACGAGTAAAACGTTGGTAGATTGAAAAAGAATACTTACTTTTGTAAAACAAATAGCACCCTGGCATACCCCATCTCAGGATGTTGTGGGTGCCTGAAGGCGGACTATTACTAACTTATCATTGATTACATGGAACAATCATTCGCAGCACATTGTAACGCTATCTTCGCTCAGGTGATACGCGATTACCACTTAACGGATAACGTGGATATGCAGATACAGAATCCATATAAACGAGATTCCATTGACTACAGCCTCTATCTGAAATGCTGGATAGATACGGTACAGTGGCATTTGGAGGACATTATCCGAAATCCGCATATCGACCCTACGGAAGCACTGCTGCTGAAGCGCAGAATAGACCATAGCAACCAGGACCGTACCGACTTGGTAGAGGAAATAGACACCTATTTCCGTAGGCGGTATAGTGACGTGGTGCCACATGCTGATGCCACCATCAATACAGAAAGTCCGGCGTGGGCTGTGGACAGGCTGTCGATACTGGCGCTCAAAATATACCACATGAATGAACAGGTGGAGCGCACCGATGCCACGCCCGAGCACCTTCAGAAATGCCAGGCTCGTTTGCAGGTACTGTGCGAACAGCAGGTAGATCTCTCTACTGCCATCGACCAGTTGCTTGCTGATATTGCTGCCGGCAGAAAGTACATGAAGGTGTACAGACAGATGAAGATGTATAACGATCCTGCCACTAACCCTATACTCTACAAGAACAAGGAGTAAGCGTTGGGTGGAAGATTATTTAAATTATATCAGCTCGTGAAGAAAGACCATCTGCTCATCATCAGATTTTCCGCACTTGGCGATGTTGCCATGGCAGTGCCCGTGGTGTATTCCCTTGCCCAGACCTATCCGCAGATGCGTATCACGGTGCTGAGCCGACCCTTTGCACGCACATTCTTTGAAGACTTGGCGCCCAATGTGTATTTCATGGAGGCTGACCTTAAGAAAGAGTATCATGGCATCAAGGGGCTCAACGCACTCTACAGACGTCTTTCGGCAAAGAAGTTTACCAAGGTGGCTGACTTCCACAATGTGTTGCGTTCTGAATACCTGTGTGCCCGGTTCCTGCTGGGCAGATATCGGGTGGCACACATCCACAAGCATCGTGACAGACGCAAGCATCTCACCAAGTTCTACAATAAACGACTCATCCAGTTGCCTACCTCATTCCAGAATTATTTGGATGTACTCAAGCGTTTGGGTTATGACGTGACACTCAATTTCCGTAGCGTGTTTGGTGAAGAGAAGGGCAATCTAAACCTGCTACCTGCCGTAGTGGGACCCAAAAAGAACTATGAGCACTGGGTGGGAGTGGCACCCTTTGCTGCACATGAGGGTAAGATATACCCGTCCAGACTGATGAAGCAGGTGATAGAACAGGTGTTGAAGCGTTTTCCCAACACACGCATCTTCCTCTTTGGCAGGGGGGAAAAAGAGGACGAGGTATTCGGGCAATGGTGTCAGGAAATGCCGCAATGCCTTTTTGTGGCAAGCCATCTGGAGAGTATGCAGCAGGAACTGATACTGATGAGCCATCTGGATGTAATGGTATCGATGGACTCTGCCAACATGCACTTGGCATCGCTCACCGCCACCCCTGTGGTAAGTGTGTGGGGAGCTACCCATCCTTATGCCGGTTTTCTGGGATGGAATCAGAACGAGAATAATGTGATTCAGATAGATTTGCCTTGCCGTCCCTGCAGTATCTATGGTAACAAACCTTGTTTGCGTGGCGACTTTGCATGTATGAAGAACATCCCTCCCGAGATGATTTCTGACCGTGTGGCTTTTCTCTTGGAGAAAAAGCAGTTACAGGAACCTCTTGGAAAACAGTGATAACGGTGTGATTATGTAAATACTTTGGTGGCAATGGTATGTAGTCCACCAATCTATATTGTTGAACCTCTAAAACAAAAAAGCAAGATGAAAAAGTACATTTGCGAAACATGTGGGTATGTTTACAATCCTGAAGTGGGTGATCCTGAAAACGGAATTGCTGCGGGTACTGCATTTGAGGATATTCCCGAAGATTGGGTATGTCCCCTATGTGGAGTAGGAAAAGAAGATTTTACCGTGGTGGAGGAGTAGGTCATCCACACCAACTGGCCAATCAGAAAGCAACACATGACAGACAAATACTCGTCATGTGTTGCTTTCTGTTTGACTATTAGTCAAAAAACATGGTCTGGGTATATCGGCATTGACAAATATTCATTATTTTTGCACTTGGTGGATTCTCTGTCAAACTTTTTTTGAGGAAATAATGGCATGACCCGCTACATACCATAAACTAACATAAGTGTGATGAATAATCGATGCGGATTCTTTAGGACCTCACTGATTCTTAGTGCTGTGATGTCTGTGGTCGTAATAACGGCAGTGACACAATTACGCCAAAAAGAGCCACAAAATTACAAGCATTACTCTTTTATTTATGAGGTAATGAACAAATACACACCTGTGAAAAATCAGGGAAACGACGGCACATGCTGGGCATATGCCATGCTGGCTGCCATAGAGACAGAACATCTGATGCGGGGTGATTCTGTAAACCTCTCGCCTTACTATGCTGTGAGGTCATCTCTGGAGGAACAGATGATGAGGTACTACCTGTCGATGGGAAAGACAGGGGTGTATGAAAGGGGTACGGGACATACACTGCTCAACACTATGGCAAGGAAGGGGATGGTAGCATACGATGCTTACAACCCTACCGTTAATCCGCAGACGGCGGTGGTGATAAAAAAGATAAAGGCTGCTGCAGCAGCAGCCATCAATGCCAAAGTGGGTCTAAAACGTTACAGAGCAATCATCACGGAACTGCTCGACGAGTCGTTTGGAGTAAAACCGAAGCAGGTGTATATGCTCGGTGCACAATACACTCCGTTGGAGTTTGCACGAAGTGTGTGTACCTATAATGAGTATGCGTCATATACCAGTTTCACCCACCATGCTATGAACAGCCGTTTTGTGCTGGAAGTGGCAGACAATTGGGAGCTCGACGAGACATATAACTTGCCTCTTGACACTTTGGTGCAGCGTGTGGTGAATGCGGTGCAGCAGGGACGTGGCGTGTGCTGGGAAGGAGATATCAGCGAACCCGGCTTCTCTTTCCGTCGAGGTATTGCAGTATTGCCATCCAAACAACAGGTGGATCAGCAGGCGAGACAGGAGGAGTATGAGAACTTCAAAACCACCGATGACCATTGTATGGCGATAGTAGGACTGGCACGAGACAATTCCGGCCAACGCTATTTTGTGATGAAAAACTCATGGGGTACAGACAATCCGTATGGCGGGCTGATGTATATGAGCGAGGACTATCTGCGCATGAAGACCATTGCAGTGTTTATGCCCTGCGGTAATCAGCCATAATGGTTGAATATGTAAATATTTCGGTGGTAATTTATAGAACCCACCTAAAATCACTATCTTTGCAGTATGGAACAACAAATGCGTAACAGAAAAGTATATTGCGTTACGCTTGCCGGCAGTGCTGTCAATCTGATGTTGGTGGCTCTTAAATTGGTGGCGGGCATCATCGGATGCTCGGCTGCATTGGTGGCAGATGCGGTGCATTCACTCACAGACCTGCTCACTGATGCGGTTGTGATAGTATTTGTGAAATTGAGTGCCAAGCCACAGGATGCAGATCATGACTATGGACATGGAAAATATGAAACACTTGCCACCTGTATCATCGGACTGGCCCTGTTGGCTGTGGGACTACTTATATGTGTGTATGGCGTGGTAGATGTTATCCATGCCCTGCGTGGTTTCCCCTTGCCGCAGCCAGATGTGCTGGCGGTGTGGGCGGCACTGCTGAGCATATTGCTCAAGGAGTGGACCTACCGGTTTACTATCAGAGCATCGCGCCGACTGAACTCTGCTGCACTGGAAGCCAACGCATGGCACCATCGCAGTGATGCGTTTTCGTCTATAGGTACTGCCGTAGGGGTAGGAATAGCCGTGGCACTGGGTAGTAGCTATGCTATTCTTGATCCTATAGCAGCCGTCATCGTATCGCTCTTTATTATCAAAGCTGCTGTGATGCTCATCATACGTTCGGTAGGTGAATTGTTGGAACAAAGTTTGCCTGCCGAGGTGGAACAAGAGATTTGTCAACTGGCACTGCAGGAACCGCAGGTGAGTGGTATCCATCATCTGCGAACGCGCTGCATAGGCAATGGATATGCCATAGAGATGCATATACGCATGCCCGGAAATATCTCGCTCTACGAGGCTCATCAGCATGCTACGGCGGTAGAAAATGCTTTGGAAGAACGCTTCGGTCCGCAAACACATGTAGGCATACACATGGAACCACTGAAACAGGACGGTACCTATGTGGCACCTGAAAAGCTTAGGGAAATAGAAACTGACTGATGGAGGCTGCCACTCTAATATTATACACAATATATTTACACGCATATATATCTCATCATGGAATATAAAGACAAGAACATACTCGTGACTGGGGCTACCGGATTTATCGGTAGTTTCATAGTAGAAGAAGCATTGAAACGAGGCATGAACGTTTGGGCTGCTGTGCGCAAGACAAGTAGTAGGGCATGGCTTAAAGACGGGCGAATACATCTGATAGAATTGCATCTTGATGATAAGGAGCAACTGAAAAAGCAACTGAAACCATTTACGTTTCAATTTGTAGTGCATGCTGCAGGTGTTACCAAATGCTTGGATGCACAGCATTTTTTTGATACCAATACCCAGGGTACACGCCATCTGGCAGAGGCACTGCTTGAGCTTAAGATGCCCTTGCAACGCTTTGTGTTTGTAAGCAGTTTCAGTGTGTTTGGTCCTGTGAGAGAACAGCAACCTTATATGGAGATAAACGACAAGGATGTTCCCATGCCAAATACCGCCTATGGCAAGAGCAAACTGGCTGCAGAACAACTGCTCGACGATATGTCCCAACTGCCTTGTATTACATTGAGACCAACCGGTGTGTATGGACCGCGTGAGAAAGACTACTTCATGATGGTGAAAAGTATCAAATCACATACCGACTTTGCCGTGGGCTATAAACCACAGATACTCACCTTCGTATATGTAAGTGATGTGGTGCAGGCCGTGTTCTGTGCCTTGGACAAAGGAGTGGTGGGACATAAGTACTTCTTGAGTGATGGCAGAGAATACAGTTCGCGTACTTTCAGCGACTTGGTGTGCCGAGAACTGGGCAATCCGTTCCTGCTGCGTATCAAGGCACCGCTGTGGCTACTACGCATCATTACCACCTGCGGTGAGTGGGTGGGCAGACTTACAGGAAAAGTGTCTGCACTGAACAAGGACAAATATCATATCATGAAGCAACGCAACTGGAAATGTGACATCACTCCGGCACGCACAGAACTGGGGTATGAGCCACAGGTGCAGCTGGAAGAGGGCGTGAAAACCACAGTGAAATGGTATAAGGAGCAAGGATGGATATAGGAATTCCTATAAGTGACAGCCATCTGGTAGAAGGTGATATTATTAGATTATTAACGATATAAGGATACAAATAGAGATAAAGATGACTCTGAAAGACCTGTTTAGATTGGAGAAGAAACCTGTAAAAGGACTGCTTGCCGTTGAGTGGGTGGTACTGGGATATATGGTAGTGACGACATTGCTGATGCTCTGCCTGTTTACCAAACTGAATGACCCCAAGGAGATGCTTTGGGGGCGTGCGCAGATACTGATAGTAACAATGGCACTGTGGGCGGTATATCGCATGGTACCCTGTCGATTTACCTATTTGTGCAGAATTGTGGTGCAATTGGCATTGCTTTCATGGTGGTACCCCGATACGTATGAGTTTAACCGCCTGTTTCCCAATCTTGACCATCTTTTTGCCCGTTGGGAGCAGTTGTGGTTTGGTTGTCAGCCTGCCCTGCTTTTCTCTCAGGTATGGAATCATCCTGTGTTCAGCGAGCTGATGGATATGGGGTATGCCGTGTATTATCCGTTGATTGGATTGGTGGCACTCTACTTCTTCTGGTTCCGCTACGACCAGTTTGGCAGGGCATCGTTTGTCATTCTCGCATCATTTTTTGCCTATTACATTATATATATAGCCCTGCCAGTGGCAGGACCACAGTACTATTTCAAGGCGGTGGGAGTAGAAGAGATAGCGAAGGGAATCTTTCCCAATGTGGGGCATTACTTTGCTACGCACAGCGAGGCGCTGACCAGTCCGGGCTATCAGGACGGTGTGTTCTACCAGATGGTAGTGGATGCACACAATGCCGGCGAACGTCCCACGGCAGCCTTTCCCAGCAGTCATGTGGGAATTACCAGCATACTGATGCTGTTGCTATTGAGTGTGCGTAACTACAGACTGCTGTTGTGGCTCACCCCTTTCTATGTGTTGCTGTGTCTCAGCACCGTGTATATCCAGGCTCATTATGCGGTAGATGTACTGGGTGGATGGGTGAGTGCCGTCTTGTTCTACTTATTCTTCTCTTGGTTCTATACCCGTCGTTCGCTCCTCTAATAGTTTTGCCACAATCACTGTCTGATAGACAGCATCAAGCAGCGCATGCACCAGTCCTGGAATGCCGTCGAGAAAGCCTTTCTTCAGTACATACGACTTGAAAAATCTGAAGAAAGGACGACCTAATAAGGCGCCCACACCATAATTCTTGTGACGGCGCCGTGGCAGTTCGTAGTCAGAATAGGTATTTGTTTTGCGCAGTATGTCACTCACGCTGTCATTGGCAAGATGCTCAAACGCCAGTTCGCGGCGGTGTGCGGGGATATATTCCACTCTGCCGTTTACCTGTGGCGAGGTATGAATAATCGGAGGCCAATGCACAGCATTTTTGCGGAAGAAGCGCAGAATGTAGTCGGGATAGCAACTGTGGAGCAGTCGCCCCATAAAATAGTTCTTGCGTGGAATGGCTATTCCTGCAGGCGCATCAGTGCGGCGGATGGTATCGTAGAGAAAATGGCGTAGAGCATCAGTCACTATCTCGTCGGCATCAACTACCAGTACCCACTCATGTTGTGCGGCATCAATGGCATACTGGCGTGCCGGTTCTACAATGCAGCAATCGCCCTTGACAAACGTAATTACGCGGCAACCCGCTTCACGGGCAATGTCGCAGGTGTTGTCAGTACTCTCCATATCACACACTACAACTTCGTCAAACTGCCGCACGGCCGCCAGTACTTGCGGCAGATGGCGGGCGGCATTGTAAGTGTTGATGATTACGGAAATCTTGTCCATGGCAAATAATAAAAACTTCGTACAAATATACTGCTTTTGACGCAAATAGCCCAACAAAACACCTTTTGTTTCAAAAATAAATACATTTCAGAAGATTGTCGTAAAAATTGTATTACCTTTGTGCGAAACATTGATGCTGTAAATAGATACCGCCTACAGGTTTACAGGTATAGTCAGTAACCCCACGTATGATGACGATATGATTTTTGTTAGAGACAAGGGACAGATGTGTAATAACATCCTGCAGTATGCACATGTGTATGCATGGGCAAGAGAGAACCATCGACACTGCATGTCGATGAGATTTGCCTACAAGTACCCGTTTTTCAAGATTTCAGACACCAAGAATCATAATTTTATGATGTATATGGTTGGGAAGTATGGGGCAAAGATGGGTGTCATACCTGTGGTGAACTATGACCTGGAGGACAAGGAAAAAGAAAACAAGGAGAAGTTTATCCTGCGTCACAAGAATGTGGTGATAGAGGGATGGGGAGTAAGATACTACGACTTGTTCCTGAAGTATAAGTCAGAGATTCTGCAGCTTTTTGACTTCAAGGATGAAATTCATCGCAAGGTGGCCAAGATTCTGGCTGCTTCCTCTACTGATAATACGTTGAGAATAGGAGTGCACATCAGAAGGGGTGATTACCAGACCTTCTTCAATGGCATGTATTACTTCTATGACCATGCCTTTCTATACTATATCAAAGAGGTGATTAGGCTTAATCCCAATCGCAAATATGCAGTATATGTATGTGGCAATGATCCCTCGCTCAACAAGGATTATTATACTTCCAATCTTCCGGGTGTTACGGTGAGTTTTCCTGCGGGCAATGCAGGAGAAGATTTGTGTCTGCTGTCAAACTGTGACTATGTAGTGGGGCCCCCCAGTTCATATTCCCTGGTGGCAACCATGTATGGCAGAGCCCGATTGCACTGGATGACCTGTGACCGTAAGGTGCTGACATTGGATGACTTTCAGGATTTTGACACACTTTTCAGAACCTTTGACAGTTATTGGGCAAATCCTCCTGTGGAACGTAAGAAGGTGCTATTCCTCATCAGCCGTTTCCTGGATGGGGGCATCGACACCGTGCTGGTAGAGTATATCAACAATCTTTGCAACCTTACCAACCACCAGATTTCGCTGGGCATCATGCTCAAGATGAATGAACTTGAGGTGTTTACAGGCCGCCTGCCCGATAATATCAATCTGGTGCATCTGGTACCTGCCAAGTGGCTATCCTGGTATAAACGCAAGGGAATATATGAGAAAAATGCCGTGATAGGATTGCTTGATGAAGTGTTTCTCAATCCCATTCGTAGGTTGATGACGCAGGTGGCACTGTGGAAACTGGCAAAGAAGCATGATGTGATTATTGACTTCGATTCTACTTTCGGTGCCTTTATGCCCAAAGGCAGCAAAAGGCGCAAGATTAGTTTCTTCCACTTCAGTTTTGCTGCAGAATACCAACGTGATAGGAGGCATATGATGCGGCGACTGAACAATATGCGCAAGTACGACTATATTGTAACTCTCTCGGATGCCATGCTGAAAGAGGCACTTGGGTTTTGTCCGGAACTGAAATCCAGACTGGTGAGAATATATAATTCGGTGGATATGCATAGGGTGTTGGTGCAGGCACGTGACGAGGTGAACAACCCGTTGTTCCATCGAAACTATATGCTGGCAGTAGAACGATTAGAAGAATCACAGAAAGACATTGCCACACTTATCAATGCATATGCAGAACTGAAGCGCAGGAATTTACGCAATTTACCCTTGTTGTACGTGATAGGTGAGGGAAAGAGTCGTCAAGAACTGGAGCAATTAGTTCATCAACTGCAATTGGATGGTGAGGTATTGCTGTTGGGCTTTATGCAGAATCCTTTTCCATGGATGGCAAATGCACAGATAATTGTGCATAGTGCTAAGTTTGAAGGTTTGCCTACCGTACTCATAGAATCGCTCATGTTAGAGAAACTCATCGTGTCGAGCGATTGCCCTACGGGCCCCCGAGAAATACTCAAAAACGGTAAAGCCGGCATATTGGTGCCCGTTGGAAATCATCTGCAGTTTGCTGATGCTATCCAGCGTTTGCTTTCTGATATCAAGCTACAGTCGGAATTTATTAAGGAAATTAGAAAACATAAGAAAACGTTTTTGGCAGACAGAAGTATCTCTGCCTTGGAACAGTTGTTCTGA
>CALZXH010000041.1 GCA_945830055.1 uncultured Prevotella sp. | reverse complement strand
TGCTCAAAAATACAAGATGTTATCATCATAACGCTAATGACCGATTTGGGTTTAAAGTATGTATGAAAATAACAGGAGGTAAATGCCTTTTTGGACTGGCATTTACCTCCTGTCTGTTTTTATCCTTTCAGGATGCTGTTACTTCACACCCAACTTATATACCTGTTGCTTGTCGGCACCCTGGATCTTGACGATAAGTACAGAACCGGAAGTACCGTACAAGGGGATGAAGATGTTCTCGTTGGTAGGTGTATCGAAAGACTTGATCAAAGCACCTGCCTCATTGTAGATGCGGATGGCATTGATGCGTCCCTTATCGACATTGACAACGTTGAGAACCTGCTGGTTGACAAATACCTTCATTTCACCCAAGGGCAGGGTAGCAATGGCTGTAGTTACAGTCGAGAACTTGTTCTGTGACGCCCATTTGCTGTTTTGTGCCTCACACTCTGCCATGACACTCCAGATATAGTTAGCATCCGGGTCAAGGTTCTGCAACTCATAAGAAGTCTGGGTCAGTCCGTTCACCTCTGTCCATGCGGCATCAGTGCCCTTGCGGTAGTGCAGGTTCCAGCGCAGGTTGCTTGCGTCGGCAGTCCAACTTACTATGGCGCTATTGCTGGAAATGCCCGCTACGGTGAGCTCGGTAGGAGTGACGCATTCAGGAATGTCTATGGTGCTGAAGAGGATAGGCTCTGACCACAGGCTGGAATTGCTGGCACTGCAGTATGACATCATCTTCAGAGTATAGTCGGTCTTGGGAGTGAGTCCCTTGATGGCAGTTTCATTGACCTTGCCCACCAGTACCTCAGTCCACTCCATGGTAGCTGTTGGAGCATAGGCTATGCGGTAACTCTCTGCCTCGCCGGTCCAGGTCACCACTACGCTGTCCCAAGCGGCAACAGCCTTGATGTCGGTGGGAGCAAAGCAGGTCTCCTCCAGTGTGCGGAAGGTGGCAGGAGTAGTCCACTCGCTGGTATCTCCCTCGATGGTGCTGCACATTGCCTGGATGCTGTATTCATATTCTGTATTCTGCTGCAGGTTGCCAATCAGGGCGCAGGTGTCGGTGACCTGAATGGTGGTTTTGCCTCCCTCGCCATCGGTACGTCCGTACCTCACGTTGTATGCCGAGGCCTCTGCTGTCCATTCTACCAATGCGGCATATTTCTGCGGAGTCACTTTCACATCGGTCACAGGGGCACACTTGCCGTGGGCCAGCGTGGTGACGGGCACGATGATTACCTTGGCGGTATCGCCTTCCTCACAGGTCTTGGTAAGACCGATTTCGTAGTCGGTACGCGGCTCCAGGTTGTCGAAGAACATCTCTTTCTTGTCGGTCTTCACGAATGGACGGCTCTCATCGCCAGCCTTGCGGATGAACACGAGAGTGGTGTCATCGGCATTGTCCCATGCCACGTTGACAGATACGTTGGTGGTGTCGGAGGTAACGATGTCTGTAATGTCGTTCTCGCAGGAACGGTTTACGCCAAAGGTGAGCACCTGTATCTGTGCAGGAGCACTGTTGGTAGAGGTGCTGTACAGGGCGAAGCGGGTAATGCCCTTGTGTCCCTTGAAGATAACAGAATACTCTATCTGCTTGGCGCGAGCCGGCAGTTCTTCGTTGGTGAGGGTGTCAATGACGTCTGCCTCGTTGAAGGTAATGCCATCCTTGGACATCAGCACCAGATATTTGGCATCGGTAGTGTCGGCAGCCACTTTGGTGGTGAGCAGGGTGAATTTCACTTCAAAGTTGGAATGGTCATCATCGAGTTCAAACTTGGGTGACAGCAGCCATTGGTCGCCTGCTGCAGTGGGTTTGAAGGCGAGTTGTCCTTGCTTGCGGAAATTGAGAGACCAGCTCCAGTTGGTGGAAGCCTCCATGTCGAGTTCGGTAGGAGTTGCCAGTTTGCCGGTAGCAAATTCCCATCCGGCATCCAGTGCGCTCAATGAGGTGAAGGTCACATCAACGGGCAGTGCATATCCGGTGGTGCACTGTGCTGTCTCTGACCATTTGCTCTGATGCTCGGCATCGCATACGGCACGCATCTCAATCAGGTAGTCTGTCTGTCCGTCCAGTCCGCTCAAGGTATAGGGCTTGGTATCTACGTCAATCACGTCGCTCCAAGTCTCCTCGTCCATCTTTCTGTAGCGCAGCTGCCATTTGTTCTCGTTGCCCTGACGGTCCCAGTCAAGTACCAGCGTTCCGCCTATCGACAGACTGTCATCAGCCATAATGTCGATGGGGTAGTCACAGTCTTCCACACCTTCTACTACCAGATTGCTTACCTGCAGTTTAGGTGCGCTGAATGTCTTCCACAGCACGCGCAGTTTCACCTGTTTGCCTGCACAGTTGTCAAAGGGGTCTCTACGTCTTCTGCATCCTCGAACTCGATGGGGTTCTTGGCATCGAATACTGCAAAGTCGGTATAGTTGGTGCCGTCTTCACTCACCTGGAAGATGAGGCTGTCGCCCTTTTCCCATTCGGTGAAGGGGGCTCTGATGCCTCCAAAACCGCCGGATACTGTTATGTTGACGTCTGTCTTCAGACGGTTGGTGCCTTCAGACAACTGGATCCATGGGGTGGCAATGGAGTTGGTCACACCTTCGGTAGTATTGCCCTCCTGCACGATACATTGCAGGAATTTTGCACCGTCGCGGCTGTCGGAATAGAGTGTAAAGTCACCGTTGCTGTCCCAACCGATGGGAGCCTCATAGTTCGGGGTATTGGTGAAATCGGGTGCATAAGGCTCGTCGCTACCCGTGCTCACTGCATCGTCGAGATAGGTGGAAGAGCACACTCCGTTGTCATCGATGGTCCAGGCACGGTAGAAATACACGGTATTGAGTTCCTGTTCTTTCATCTCCAATACCTTACTGTCGTCGCCCACGTACAGTATCACCGCTCCGGTGGAAGTAGTTTCGCCTTCCTTGATGGTTTCGGGTAGATCGCCGAAGTCACCCCAGGGTCTCATCTGGTCATATTGGTCATAGTAAGGCATGGTTGTACTTGCCACTACAATCTTTTCGCCCTTGGCGTTTGCCTTGAGGCTTATTCTAATCGTGTTCTTGTTAACGGCTTCGGCTTCTAACGCCTGTGGTGCCATTGCCAGGGTTGTGATGCTCTTTGCAAGCATTTCGGCGGTATTATATGCGGGTCCGTACATACACATGGAGTTGGCTGCCACTACTGTGATGTAGTAGTCAGAGGCACCCTGCAGGGTATCTGCGGTGGCGAAGGTCTCTTCAGTGGTATATGCTACCACATGGGCGTCGCCAATCATGTCGCCGGCGGCATACGACTTGCCGTTTTCAGGCAGTGTGCCGAGGGCCGCTTTTTCAGAGAGCAATACCAGATAGTGGTCGGCATCGGCGGTCTTTACAAAGCTGCCGCTGATGGCGGTACTGGTAGATGTGAGCTGCAAGTCAGTGGGAATAGTGGCAGGAGCGGCACAGTCGCCCGGAGCCTCAAAGGTATATATCGTGCCGTCGGCAGGATATTCGGTTTGAGACAGTGTGATGGTCGCCTCTTTGATGGTCAATGTCGGTTCTGCCCATGAGCCCGAGAACATCACCTTGTCATCATCCGAGCCATGTATCAGCAGGCGTGAAAAGATGTTGTAGCTATCCTCGGTTGACTCGGGAGCCCATCCATTGTATATTACGGAGATGTTGCCCGTTTCCTCATAGAGGCGTATCTGCATGTCGCCGGTCACCACATCGTCGCCCCAAAATCCCTGCATGGCAGACAGGTCTTTCCATTGCACTACCAGCACGCGCTTGCCTTCCTCGCCCAGCACTTTGTAGGTGACTTTGGTAGCTTCGGTACCGTAGAAATCCTTGTTGACGGTCATGGCAATCACGTTGGGCTCCTCTAAGGCGTAGTCTATGCTATGAAGAGAGTTGTCGGCATTGGTGACACGCACGCTGTCGCTACCCAAACGGATGTGTCCGGCACCGATGACAAAACGTTTCATCAACGCGTTGTTGAACCTGAAGTCAAAGCCTATGGGAAGACCCAAGGAAGCTGCGGGTTCACTCTTCCCGTTCAGCTCGTCATCGAAGAGCTGCTTGGTGAAATCCGATCCGGCAACGACCGTCTGAGTAACCAGTGTGCCATCAGTGATTTCCTCGTATGTGCCTTGCTGCATATCCAGCTGGTAGCCGGCACATACCTGTGCAAAGGCAGTGACTGCGCCTGCTGCCCATGCAAATAAAAGTAACAGTGTTTTTCTCATAACTGTGTGGCTTTTGTGGTTATTGAATTGCCACCTTACGGGTGGTGTTGGTGTTGTTGTCCTTCAGCAGATAGATGCCCTTTTCCAGATGGAGGCAGTCTTGTGTAGTGGTTCCAAGCTGCACACCGCCAAGGGTATAGATATTGCATTCGCCCTGAACGGCAGGGGTGTCCACACTGTGGATGGCAGTGGCTCCGTCGCCCAGTGTACCATCGGTATTGATACGCTGCATGAACAGCAGCTGTTCATCTACATGCTCGCTGTAACGGGCATCTTCGAAATTGCAGATCCAGTATTTCCCGTCGATAAGCGCCGAGGAGAGAAGGTTGCTCTTCTCAGATATGGTAGTGGCGAAGTTGAGAGGCTGCTCCCAGAGGGCATTGCCGTCGGTATCGTACTTCTGACAGAACGAGAAAGCCTCTTTTCCGCCTGCGGCATTGTCCATATAGAACACGGCGATGTTGCCGTCGCCAGCTTGTTGCACGGTGGCATATCCCAAGGCTCGCTCTTCCTGCATGGCAACCACCGGTTTGCCGGTGCTGCCCCACAGCAATTCACCGTCCATGCTTATCTTCTGCATATAGATACCTTTGTAGTTCTGGCGTGCCTGTGCAAACTGCAGGTAGGTGAGATATACGCAGTCGGCGGTATCGTCATACACCAGCATCGGTCCCATGCGGGAGAAATCATCGTCATGACTTATCTTTAGGGCATTGACACCACCGGGGAAACCCAGTGTACCGTCGTTTTTCACATAAGAGATATAGTTGGCGTATGAACCCTCATAGTTTCTGTCATCACGCCAGGTGACAAAAACACCGCCCTTGGGGGCTTGCCAAACCTTGAAGTGGGTGTGTACGGGGGTGGAGTCAAAGCCGCCCTGGTATAGCTTGGTGTCTGCCTCCCAAACCTGTGAACCGTCGAAGTCGAGCATACGTGCCATGACGGTACGGTTTGTTCCCTGCAGGAACACCAGTATCACCTGGTTGTCACCCACACTCTTCACATAGGGGTATTGGTATGCTACCTTAGTGTCCCTGAGTTCCTGTTTCCACTGCGACTTGCCGTCAGCGGAGAGTTTCTCAATCCTGATGGCAGAGGGGATTTCGTCAGAATACTCCTGCCAGGCGAAGAGATAGCCGCCGTCATCGGTCTGTGTGAAGCTCATGGCTGCATTGCCTTCGCTCACCTCACCGTCCCAGAGGTCGGTACCCTTGCTCCACAACAGTTCGCCCTGATGGTTGATTTTGTAGGCAGTATAACCTTTGTCGTGCGAAGTGGGTTGGGCGTTGCGGCAGTCGTGTGTCACGATGATGGCATTTCCGTCCTTGTCTGCCATCAGACTCTGGTTGATGACAGTGTACGACCTGTTAGGCTCCCGTGAGATGGTCTTTCCTCCATCCGGCAGAACCTTGTTTCCCTGCTTGTCCACTATCTGTACCGAGTAAGCCAGCATACTCCTGTCATTGTCGTCCTTTCCGTCGGGTATGATTTTCAATACGTAGGAAAGACCGTCGGGGGTCGTGACCACTGATGTACCATAGTCAGTGGTGCCCACAGAGTCAATCAGATTGTTGGTCGCCCCATCGGCACTCCATTGTGCGGAAGCGTGGAGTGCAAAAAGCGATACTACAAATAAGAGTAAACTTTTCTTCATAATCTTCTGTGTTAAAGATTCTACTGTGTTTATTGAGATGTATGGTATTTTATCGGGTCATGCCTTTCATCCATTTCCTGCTCTTGCCGGTGGCTCTTTCATACAGGATATAGGCACCCTGTGGCAGAGTGGAGAGGTCTGTTGTTGTACCTATGCGTACTCCGTGCATGTTGTACACTTCCATGGCGGTACCTTTAGTGCCGGAGCTGATGCCCTCGATGCCCGTATCTTCACGGTTGGTGATGAAGAAGGTGCGGGTGCCGAAATCGGGGATGTCAAACACCTGTGCAATCAGTTTCTTGTCAGACGAGCGCAAGGTGTAGGAGCCTTTGGGACTATAGATGCCATCTCCCCAGGCATCAGTAATCTCGAAACAATATACTTTGCCTGCCTGCAGTTCTGCGGTTTCTGTGGTCTCTATCTTCTCTCCCCCTGCATAGGGTCCGAAGGTATGCACTGTGTTGCCTTCTGCATCCCGGATAATGAAGGTGTTCTCGTTAGCCTCCTTGTTGGTGGCAAGTTCCAGAATCACCGACTTGGTGGCTGCTATGGGTGCGGCAAAACTGCCTGTTATCGGAGTGCTTTCCACAGCTTCATCGTTGAGCAACTTCAGCTGGATGCTGTAATCGTAGTTTTTCCTTTCCTCAATAGTATAGGTGCAGGGAAGTCTGAGGGTGGCATGACCGAAAGCATCCACATTGCCCTGCCATATACTCTCGGTGGTCACGCCATTGACGGTAATGTCAAACGTGGCTTTGGAAATAGTCTTGTTGGTGAGACTGTTGAGATCTACCTCGAAGAAATCAAATCCATAGGTATCGCCCACGGGAATCTTGGGTGCGCTCACCTCTGCCATAACGGGCAGGGACAGATCTGGACAGGCAGGTTTCTGAGCTATGACATTGAGCACATTCTGTTTGTCTTGGGTGACAAATGCCACGAGCTGGATATCCTGCGGCTTCACAGTTACATCGTTGATGGCTGTCGGTAGGGTGACGGTGTAGTCTTGCTGGAAGTATCTGCCTCCCTCCACGGGAGTAATGGCATCTCCCCAGGCATCGCTCAGATAATCTCTCAGCATGTGTTGGTGCACATATTCATCGCCCATGTTGGCACCGTTTTGCGGACCGATGATATTGCTTTGGGTCCACAGTACATTCAGTTTGAGATTGTCTTTCAACGTATCAGCCAAAAGATAGCCTTCCACATGTACCGACAGGCTGCGGTCTTGGTCAGAATAAGTGGACTGCATGTACAGGTTGACGGGGGCGGTCTCCTCTACAATCAGTTTGGCAGCGGGTGCCCAGGAGCTTCTGCCCAGCACTACATCGCCCCCACTCTGGTAGGGTAGCCGGTTGACCATGCCGCTGGGATAGCCTGAAATGCAGAAACCGTCGTTGATGGCAGTACCTTCCTCCGTGCGGTAGTCAGGCTCGTCGTAACCCGGTACAGCATAGAACCCGGCATGCACTGCCACTACTACCACCTGATTGGTGGCGCGTGTAAGGGTATTGGCTATGAGGTGTCCCTTGGGGCAGAAACCGCAATGGATTCCGGTAAACTCCTCCAGGAGCACATTCCTGGATTGGGGTGAAGTACTTACCTGCCATGTGTCAGTGGTGGTTGCTGTACCATTGTCTTGGGCATGGACAGGTGTTGTCAGTGCTAATAACATGGCGACACCGTAACACAGTAGGGCAGTATGTAGTGTCCTACCTGCTGTCCATGACATCATTGTGATATCCTTTTCACTTCTATTCCTAATCATTTCGTATAACTTTTACCTATTATCTTACAATTTTTTGTTATTTCGTCATGATCTCTAACAATTTGATTGCAAAGATAGGGAATGAAATGTGCATTTTATAAGAAATTACATGGACAAGATATGGACAAAAGTGTTAAAGCATCTTAATTGTCGTGTCCAGTTCCTCTCCTTGCTTGAGTTGCATTTTTTTACGTAGCCTGTAACGGGTCTTGTGCAGGCTTTCTACAGTAATATTGAGCAACGAGGCGATTTCCTGAGAATTCATACCCATACGAATGAATGAAATGAGGCGCACGTCGTTCTGGGAGAGTTGGGGATAATGCTTGTTCAGACGCTCCAGAAAATCGGGATCCAGTTCTTTGACAGAGCGCTCGAAAGATGATAAATTGCCCATTTCATCGCTTTTTGAGGCTATCTGCAATCCCATCACCACATTCTCTTTCTTTACCTCATTGAGTTGTTGCTGTTTCTTTTCCATCTTGAGGTGCAGCAGTTCTTTCTCTGCCTGCTGGCGGGCGGTATCTGCATCGCGCCTTTGATGTTCCAGTACCACCATCCTGCGCTTGGCTTTCAGGTTTTTTATCACTAGTAGCAGTATTATAATGAGTGCCACAATAGTGATGGCCATGAAGCCCAGTATCAGGTTGTGGCGCATATCGCTGTTTTCCTTGGCGCGTAACAGGGTGTCCATCTTGTACTGCTCCTGCATCACGGCAATCTTGTAGAATACCTGGTCACCCTCCAGAGCTGTGGTCAGACTGTCGAGGGTGCGGCGATGGGTTACATAGTTCACAAAGTCGGTGCGTGCGCTGTCGATGGAAAGCATGCTCTGCAGCGCAGCCTTCAGATTGTCGAAAGCCTGCGCCTTCTTGGCATAATGGGCGGCAGTGGCATAGTATTGATAGGCGGTATCCGGGTTGCCCTGCAACTCGCTGATCATGCCCTTGCTTCTGTACAGTTGGGAGTTGATGATGCTATGTTCCTTGGGGGTTATCCGTTCCACCTCTTCAATGAACTGCATCGATTTTTTCAGATTGTTCTTATAGATGCAGAGTTCCGCCTGGTTTGCCATATCCATGGAAACCATGGCGCTGTCGTTAGGATAGCGGAGTCTTGAAAAATTGATGGCACGCTGGTTGTATTCCTCCGCCTTGTTATAATTCTTGTCGATGGTGAGCAAGTAGTATGCCATCATGCGCAGGTAATACTGAGAACTGTAGAAGCGGTAGGGCTCTACGTCGCGGTAGCGCAGATGGCGCAGCATGGTATATGCCGTGTCGCGTCGCCCTATCTGGTCGTAAATCATCACCAGATAGACCGTACACTCGAAGAGGGCATCCTGGTTGTCCAACTTCTTGAAGATACCATGCGCCTGCTGAAGGTTGTAGAATGCCTCGGGTACGTGATTGATGTTAAACTCCCGTTGCCCTTTGCGCAACATTTGGTAGGCGGTATGTTCTTCCTGTTGCGTGCCGGAACGGGAGGACAGCCACCAGCCTGCCGCTGCAAGAACGGCAATGACAAAAGCAGAAATGATATACCAGGTGCGGAATATTCTAATAGACATATATTCTGTATTCTTTGATGGCTCCGGGTACCCCCTGCTCTGCGCGGGGCAGATACTGGAGGGCAGAAACCGTCTGTGCGCTACCCATGTCGATGATGATATGATGGGGTGCCTTGCTTCCCTTGGCATTCATCCAGTAGGTTGACTCCTGCAGGTCGAATACTTTGTCGGCGGTGTGGTTACCGTTGCCTGTCTCTTCGCTGCTTGCCTGCTGTACGGTCCACTGCTCGCGGCTTAATCGCTGTGCCTTGTCGTTGAGCATATAGAGCTCGGCGATGGATGTAGTACCGCTCTTGTCGTAGGTAGAGAGGCATTCGATGGCAATGAAACGCCCTTTCTTTGGCTGTTTGAAGGTGACGGTCTGCCATCCGTTTTCTTGTTTCAGAGTGCCTTGTGCCATCAGGTTGTTTTCGGTGAGTTGGGGGCGTGGGCGTGCCTTGCGGGCTATTGTGCCCTGGTAAGTGCTGCCAAGACGGTCGAGTATAGGCCGTTCCTTGCCGTCGCATACCGCCTTTTGGGGGCCCAGTACATCGAGCACGATGATTTCATTACGCCCTTTCTTCAACCAGCATCCAGGGAGATAGAGCGTCTGTTGCGGTCCCTTGTTCCAAAAGCGTCCCAAGGCGTGGCCGTTGACATATACCTGTCCTTTGCCCCATGACTCCATATTGATAAATGTGTCACCGGCCTTTTTCAGCGTGAGCCAGCCTCTGTAATAACCGGCAGGAAGGGTTGCTGTTGTCTCTTTTTCAGCCGTAACGGCTGCGGGACGGGCTGCCAATGCCTTTTCCAGGGCGGTACGAGCCGTCTGTACCTCATCGTTGATGCGGCAGATGGTCCAGTTCTTCAAGGTATAGGTGAGCAGATGTCCCTTGTGCTCGGTGCTTACCGTGACCTTGTCGGTGATGCCCTTGAAGTCTTTGATAGCTTTGCCGAAGTTGATGCGCCCCATACCTTCAAGCACGATGCGCAGTTCCTGTCCCTCGGTAGTGGCGGGCAGTGTGAGTTGTGTCTGCTTGCGGCTACGGTCGATGGTGCCTACAATGCGGTCATCTACATATACCACGACAAAATCGTGAGGTTCCTCTATGGTAAGCACTGCCCCCTTGTCCAATGCGGGGAGAAGGGTAGAGTAGAGTAGCGTTCCCCATCCCATGTTCATCTGTTCGAAGGTGAGCAGACCGTTGCTGTGTACTACGCTGTCGATACCTGCATGCAGGGGAGCATATTCTGAAAGTTCCACTTCAGGAAACGAGATGCGTTGTGTAGGCATGGCAGGGATGGCAGGCAGACGGGTGTTGCTGTATTTCTGCATGGTGGCACGCAACAGGTGGAACTTCTCAGTAGCCTCTCCCCACTCGTTGATGGGCGCGTCGTAGTCGTAGCTGGTCACATCGGGCGAGAATCCCGGACTGTTGGCACCTGCCCAATGGGAGAAGCTGGTTCCTCCATGTGCCATGTAGAGCGAGAAGGAGATACCTTTGCCCAGCATCTCGTCTATACCAGACACCATCTTGTCGGCAGGGCGTGTCTCGTGCCTTGCCCCCCATTTGTCAAACCATCCGCTCCAGTACTCCGAGCACATCAGCGGGGCATCGGGGCGCAGGCTCTTCAGTTTCTCAAACTGTTTGTCTATGTTGGCACCGGTGCCGAAGTTCATGGTCCATATCAGGTCGTCGAGGGCGTTCTTGGTAAAGTTGCTTGCCCAGTCACACTGAAACATCTGTGGTGCCGGCGACCAGTATTTCTTCAGCACGTCGCGTATGGCTGCTATATATGCCTTGTCTTCACCGTAGGCGCCGTATTCGTTTTCCACCTGTAGCATGATGATGGGACCGCCCCGCTGTATGGTGAGGGGTGCCAGTTGTGCCGCCACTTCGCGTTCGAATATCTCCACTCGCTGCATGAACCACTCGTCTTGCTGGCGCAGTTGGATATCCTGTTTCTTCAGCAGCCACCAGGGCAGTCCGCCCATTTCCCATTCGGCACACACATAAGGTCCCGGGCGTACGATGACATACATGCCGTGCTTCTGTGCCAGACGGCAGAAAGCCGCCACGTCGTTTTGTCCACTCCAGCAAAACTGGTCCTGCTGTGGTTCGTGCAGGTTCCAGAAAACGTACAGGCAGATGGTGTTCATACCCATTGCCTTACACATCCTGATGCGGTGCTCCCAATAGGGTTGCGGAATGCGAGGATAGTGCAGTTCGGCTGCCTTGATAACAAACGGCTCACCGTTGAGCAGGAACGTGCCCTGCCCAACGGTGAAAGATTGGTTTTCTTTGGCTTGCTTTGCCTGAAGTCCCGATGCCATCAACAGTGTGGCGCCGAGAAGTATGCTTTTTAATAGAGTCATTGTTTCATGAATTTCATGCTTGATATGGTGCCGTCGGGCATAGTTACCACGATCATATAGGCTCCGCTCTGCAGGTTGCCCACCTGCATCTCACTGCCTCGCGAGCTACCCATTATCATGCCGTTGAGAGAATAGAGGGCGATGCGCTGGGCGTCTTTCACGCTAAGCACACCCTCTTTTAGCATTGCCTCCGGGCGTGTTGCCTGCTGTGCAACCACCGTTTCTATACCTGTCTCTATGTTCTCGGAAATGAAGAGAACGGGCAGAGCGATGGAACCGGCTGTCAGGTCGCGCCATGGCTCGCTCACGGTAGTACCATACATGAATCCGATACTCTCGAAGAAGGTCTTGTCCATCTCTGCCAGGTTCTTCTTGGCGCCATTGGCGGTGGTATCGGCAGCTTGTGTTTCGTCAACCGACAGGGTGTATGCTTCTGTGGCGTAGTTCTGTGCCAGTCCGTCATCAGTATAGCGCTTTTCGTTGGCGCTGTATTCTTCATTGGCGATGGTCCATCCGGCGATGCGGTTTACAGTAGCATTCTCTTTCAGATCGCCGGGCAGGATAATGTCCACATCTGCCACGTTGCCCTTAACCACTTTTGTGGGAGAATGTGTCCAGTCGCTGGCCAGATAACCTACAATACCGCCTGCGTTGTATTTGTACTCGGCACTGCCATCGCCCTCTGCTTTCAGATTGCCTGAAGCGATACAGTTGATGATGGGGGCTCTTGAGAAGCTCTCGCCCACGATGCCTCCCAGCGTATGGATTCCTGTAATGGTGGCAGAAGCCTTGCAGTTGGTTACCGGCGTGCCGTTGCCTGTGGAACCCACAATGCCACCCAAAGAACTTGTTCCGATAATGTCTGTCGAGTAGGTTTCGCAGGCGCTGATGGAAGCGGTAGTACGGATGTCTCCGGCAATACCTCCCATGGAAACGGAGTTGCCGACATCCAGTTTGGTCTGCATCACCATGCTTCCCTCAATCACGCTGAAGAGAGCTGCCTGTCCTACGATACCGCCGATCTTGGCACTGATTGTTTCATTGCAGGCTGCATCGGTAATGATGCTGTTCTTCACCACCACATTGCTGATGGTATCGGTGGTGGCGGTGCCTGCCAATACACCTGCACAACTGTTGCCTGAATTCAGGGATATCAAAGCATTGTCGAAAGTGAGATCCTGTATGCGGCAAGCCAGGTCAAGGTCGGTAAACAGACCTACGGAGGAGGTGTGGTTGCCCTCTACCAACAGATTGCTGATGGTATGGTTGTTGCCGTAAAGCTGCCCCTTGAATGCCTTGATGGGTTGCCATGAACCGTTGATGGTAGCCAGGTCGATGTCGTTCACGATACTGTAACAACCTTCGCCTGCCTTGCCTATCTGCTGCAGGTCTCCGGCAGTGGCAATGAGATAAGGATCGTTCTTAGTACCCTTGCCTCCCTTGCTGAAACGGGTGAGCGGGAGCGGATAGAACTCTACATTATATATCCCCTCGCTTTGGTCGTAGTTGATAATCATGAGTTCCTTGTTTTCCACCTTATCAGTGAGCAGTATCACGGTATGCAGGGCACCCTTGAGGGAGTCGGTGTGATATTCCATCATTGCCTCGCCGCTGCATTTGTTGATGCACAGCACATTCTCCTTTTTGCTGCTGCCATCAACTGCCACCGCCTTGATATAGATGATTTCCATGTTCTGGTCGGTGTCAAACAGATAGGGATCCATCACCTGAGATGCCATGTAGGGGTTGAAGTTTTCCACGCTCTTTCCCATGTTGAAGTATGAGAAACTGTCGATACGCGCTTCAGGTGTAATCCATGCCATGCGTGCCAGTACGCCCCCGTCGGTAGCGGTCTTGGCAGAGCCCAGTGCCATGAGGTAGGTATAGCCATGTGCGTTGTCGCTCTTCATTCTGTTGAACTGGGTTGATACCGTTTCACCGTCGATGGTGGAGGAGAAGAGGGTTGATTTGGAGCAGGAGGGCAGATTTACCATCTGTATCTGCTGGTCATTACCGATATTCTGCAGGAAGCCCAGTTGTGCCTCTGTGTTGCGGGGAGTGGCGAGTTCAATGACACTCGACACCTTGTCGCAGATGGTATGGGTTTTGTTGCCCTGATTGTCGTACACGTTGTATTCCATCAGGAAGTCGTCAAGCGAGGTGATATAGTCGCTGAAGCCTACCACATAGTCGAATCTGCCGTTGTCAGAGTAGTAGTTCTTCGACAGGTCATCGTCCGTCAGATTGCCGAAAGAGGCGAAGCGGTAGAGCGCGTTATCGCCCTTGACGATGGGTACGGCAAGGCTGTCCACCATCTCGAAACTGCTGTTATAGGTCTTGATAACCAGACTGTTGTCCTCTTCCACTATCATCTCGCCAGTACTCATGTCGTAGCCCTTTACAAAAGGTTTGGCGTAGTGGCTGATGACATAATGGAGTTCGTTGTCTATGACGTAGGTATTCAGATAGCTGCCTTCCAGATAGGTGGTGAGTATGGCGGGTATTTCAAAGGTGTGCACTACGGAGGGAGCGTCTGTCTCTATGGTAGGCGGTGCCATCACGTCCATGCGTATCACGGCGCTGTCCTCGGTAACATACACATCTTGAGGGCACAGCAGGCGTTGGTTGGGTTCCCAGCTCTTCACCGTGGCATCTACCATGACGCAGGCGTAGGGATAATTTGCCACAAACTTGCCGTTGAGACTATACACCTGGGTATCATAAGAACCCTGATAGTTGTTGTCTGCGCTGCCGGCACAGTGCACACTGACCATCATTTCGATGGTGCCCTGTTTCTTGTCAAAGAACTTCTTGGTAAGATAGCCGAACGGTTCTATCATGTTCACCTTTTCCTTGTCGGATACATCTACGGTGATGACCCCCTTCTGTATGTGGTTCTCGTCATATACGGTGATGGTGGCACCGCTGTAATAGTAGGTTCCTGTAAAGGTGAAGTCCTCCTTGTAGAACCACAGTTTGCCGTCGGGGCCCATCAGCGTGCCAAAAGCATTGGCGCTTAAGGTAGAGGGAGTAGGCATAGCTACTACAGCCTTCTTTCCGATAGGAGTGGAAGGCATGGCACTCCATGACTTGAAAGCAGACTCTGCTCCCGGAACGGTAAGCACCGTAGGCTGTTTGGCTTTCCCGCCGTTGTGTACCACGGGCAAGCGCAAGGTGGCTCCCTCGGCTTTCAGCTGCTGCAGTCGCTGCTGTACATTGTCACCGGCGGCATGTGCCGTCATTCCTGCCATCATCAGTATGGCTATCAGTACGTTCTTTCTCATCTTCAGTTTCTCTGTTTTATTCTTATGGTTTACACTGTTTTTCATTTTTTCAGCACGGGTTCACAGGTGATGTTGATGCCCAGCTTCTTGAATATCTTTTGGTCCACTTCGCCCAGCATCACGGTGCAATGAACCTGGCAGCCACGCAGTTTGGGCAGCTGCTGCAGGGCACGCAGACAATAGTCGTCGTTCTCTGAGAGTACGGAGAGTGCCACCAGCACCTCGTCGGTATGCAGGCGGGGATTGTGTCCTCCCAAATAGCTTATCTTGGTGTGCTGGATGGGTTCGATCATCGACTGAGGTATCAGGTTGCGCTCATGGTCGATGCCGGCAAGATGCTTGGTGACGTTGAGCAACAGGGCGGCGCTGCATCCCAGCAGCATGCTGGAATGGGCTGTGATGATGGTACCGTCTTCCAGTTCGATGGCGGCAGAGGTATGTCCTGTCTGCTTCTGGTGCTCTTTGGCAGCCGCCGTAGTCCGACGGAAGTCGGTGGTTATCTTTGCCTGGTTGAAGAGCAGTTGTATCTTGTTGATTTCTGCTTCGTTGCAGGCTCCTGCCGCCATTTTGTTGGTGGCATCATAGTAGCGCCTGATGATCTCGTCTTTGGAAGCGTTGCTGCATACCTCGTCATCGCTGATGCAGAAACCTACCATGTTGACACCCATGTCGGTGGGCGACTTGTAGGGGTTGGCACCGTAGATGCCCTCAAACAGGGCGTTGAGCACGGGGTATATCTCGATATCGCGGTTATAGTTGATGGCGATTTTGTTGTAGGCTTCCAGATGGAAGGGGTCTATCATGTTCACATCGTTCAGGTCGGCAGTAGCTGCTTCGTAGGCGATGTTCACGGGATGCTTCAGCGGCAGGTTCCATACGGGGAATGTCTCGAACTTGGCATAGCCTGCCCTGATACCATGCTGGTGCTCGTTATACAGCTGGCTGAGGCACACTGCCATCTTGCCGCTTCCGGGACCTGGGGCGGTGACTATCACCAAGGGACGTGAGGTTTTCACGTAGTCATTCTTGCCGAATCCCTCTGGTGAGGCAATCAGCTGCACATTGTGCGGATAACCCTCAATCAGATAGTGGCAGTAGGTTTTGATCCCGTCGCGCTCCAGCCGCTGTTTGAAGGCGGTTGCGGCAGGCTGTCCGTTGTAGTGGGTGATGACCACCGACCCCACCAGGAACCCGCGGTTCTGGAACTCGCCCCTAAGTCTTAACACATCCTCGTCATAAGTGATGCCCAGGTCTGCCCGTAACTTGTTCTTCTCGATGTCGGCAGCACTGATCACTATCACTATCTCTATGCTGTCGCTCAGTTTCTGGAACATCTGCAACTTGCTGTCGGGCAGGAATCCCGGCAGTACCCTGCTGGCATGATGGTCGTCAAACAGTTTGCCTCCCAGTTCCAGATACAGTTTGCCGTCAAACTGGGATATTCTCTCCCTGATGTGTTCCGACTGGATGCTTTGGTATTTCTCGTTGTCAAATCCTAATTTCATTGTGTTTGTCTCTTATTCAGGTTTTTTGGAACAAGATGCTGCAAAGTTACGCTTTTTTATCAAATAATGATGGAGTTGGAGGTAAAAAACCGCTATTTGTTTGGATGTTTGAAGGGAATGATGTAATTTTGCACTGCTTTGTCGGTATTCAACTTACAGGCAGGGCGTTTTTTAGATAGGAATAATTACCTGTTTTGGGACTGCTCTGATAGTTCAATGGATAGAACAACTCTCTCCTAAAGAGTAGATCCGAGTTCGATTCTCGGTCGGAGTACTTTATGAGGCACAGGTAGTGTTTTTTCGAGAATATTCTGTTCCGATAGGAAGCATTTATTGTTTGATTAGATTGTCTTCCGAATCCTCGTATTTGTCTTTCTTGAAGAATATGCGGCTGATACCTTTCAGCTGGATTTTCGCCCGGGTGAAGAGGCTGCCCAGTAGCGAGCCGTTGCCGAGGGTGCCGTAGCCCGTGACAGGTCGGGCATTGCGGTGGTGGACGAATGCAATACGCCCGTATTTCTTCAGTGAGAGTGCAAGGGAACCGTCTTCGCCACGACGGATGTCCGTGCGTATCTTTTCCTGGCGGGCATAGTCGGCATTGAAGGCGAAGGTCATCCCGCGTACGCAGAGTTCAGGACGCTTAAAATGCTGTATATATAAGAATGTGTCGCGGATGAGCTCGAATATCCAAAGCCCCCATGCAGAATGGTTCTCGTCGGGATAATAGCTCCAGAATCCTCCCACACACGATATGCCGGGCTTCTGCAGGGTGCCCATCATCGTATCAATATAGCGGGGAGGGTAGAACGTGTCGGCATCAATGAAGAAATGATATTTCCCGCGGGAGTGGTCTAATCCGCACTGGCGGGCAAAGCCAGGACTCTGGCGTGTCTCATTGAAATATCTCACTCCAAAAGCCTTAAACACTTCCTCGGTATTGTCCTTGGAATTGTTGTTCACGCCGAGAATCTCTATAGGATATGAGGTCTGTAAATCACTGAGTGACCAAAGACAGGCTGCAAGTCTTTTCCCCTCATTATATGCAATAACCACTACCGACACCAAAGGAGTGTCGCTCTGTAAGGCTGCCAGTCGTCCGCGAGTGGAAGTTATCACTTCGGCCGGCACCTCACTGAAGGGCTTTTCGTATATCGAGAGATATTTGTTATACCATGCCATTATCTGTCCTCATTGAATCTTCACAAAGATACATATAATCATTGATTCAACCACGTCTTTCGTCCTTAAAAATGTAAAACTCTACACTTTTTCGTCCTTAAAAGTGTTGATACTGCCAATATCTGAGTGATGCTAACCGCAATAATTCTTTCTTACGATAGGGCATTTCAAATGCTGGAAGATATTATATCTATTTTTGTCCGTTTTTCTTAACTGACTATCTTTTAAACTCTCTTTTCCCTCATCATCCATTGTGCATTGACCTGTGCTATTGAAGTATCAACAAATCCCCGAAACCTGCGTTAAACACGTTTCGGGGCGACTTTGCAAATTTCAGTGCTCATTATTAATGGTTATTTAGGAATGTGACTGAATGCAGTTATATAATATGAGTTACCTTAATCTTTTTGTAATTTTTCGTGTTGCCGAGTCCCAGCAAATCCTCACTTGTGTCTTTAATGATTAATTCGCCTTTGCGAAGAGTGGACAACGTCTGTTTCAGTTCGCTTAATGCAGAACCTGAAACACCAAAGAGATCTTTCAGAACAGCATCGTCCTGAGACTGTTGGAGCATAATCATAGGGTATTGCACATTTGAAAAGAAATCAAACCGCTTGCTTTTGAAATCTTTCATATCTTGAGTTGCCAGAATAACACTCATTCCTTTGCTCCTGCCTACTTTTATCAAGTCTTGCAGAGGTTGGTTATCAAACCTCAACATATAGTGAGCCTCATCAACCACCGTAAAATGCCGTATCTCATATCTGTCTTCATCAGATGCTTGCGGCTGCATCTTCTCACAAATGTCATACAACTTTGAAATCACAAAAAACATGACAGCCCTGGCATAAACACCTTCCTTTGGACAGGATCCAAGATTGATGATATATGAATCGCCGACAAGGTCAATTTTGTCTTCTTCCGCGAACAGCGGCACCTTTACCATCTGAGTCAAAACACTTGCCACACTGTCTATTTTCCCATCAGGCTTGTCAGACAAATAAGCGTCGAGTATCTGCTTGAATGTTATCGGTTTTCCGCTATTCTTCTTGTATGAGTCAAATATGGCATTGCTTAATCTGTTGTCCATATTGGTGCTCAGTCTTGCATCGCCCACGGCAATTGAGATTAACGCCTTCGATATTGTAGTGGAATAAATATGTATATCTTTGTCATTCAAATTGCTGAAATCCTTGAACGGTGTGAAAGGCAACGGTTTGTCCATAGGATTAAGTATGGCTGTGCGGTCGGTTTCAAACAGTTCTAGCCATGAAGAATTGGTGGAATCAGAAAATTCCCCTTTATAGTCGAATAAAAGAAAATTCACAGGATATGCAGTGTCAACCGTTGCTGAACGCATCTGCTGCAATAGTACGGTAAGAAGGTTAGTCTTACCAGAACCAGTGGCTCCGGCTATAAGCATTTGGGTGTTGCTAATCTCGCGATTGTTGATGTCAATGAAGGCATCCATTCCGTTGTCATAAGTACCTATGTGGAGATTAAGCACAGGTATTGAAATGCGTGCTTTTCCGTTCTTTGAGAAGTTAAACCTAAGCCATTCGTCCAATGCTCCGTCTTTCATTAAAATCTCTCGTCCCCTAAGCATCTCGCATCCGAGTATTTTTGTTAGCTGGGAAGGACTCTCCCAAAGAACGTTTTGGTTGTGATATCTCATTTTTATAAGTGCTCCTAATATCCTCTTGATATTTCCTTTGGTGAAGAAAGACCCCGGATAAGGTTCGTTGGCTTTAGACACGGTGATTCTCGCAACCTCATTCATATCACGTGGACTGTCGTCGCTCAATCCGACAAGTAGGCACACTCTCATTGTCGTTGACATTGAGAGCAATACCGGACGTACATTGTCAGAATACTCGGAAATGTTTAACCGTTGTTCTATTGCCGATTTCACGTCTGCAAGTTGGTCTTTCATTCCCTGCACTTGTCTTACGGCTTCAAAATTCAAGTCAATCATGTCGCATTAATCTTTTAGGGTTTCACCAAAATAATCACCCGTCACCATTGTACATTGGTGTTCCTTGTCCCTATGCACAGTATAAACCTTGGATATATATGCTTCGAG
>CALZXH010000040.1 GCA_945830055.1 uncultured Prevotella sp. | reverse complement strand
ATAAAATATCTTTACACTCTTTTTCCTCCCCGCTCAGCTTTGCTTTTTTGCCCATTTAGCAGCATTTTCACCTATTTGCCATCCTCAAAAATAAAATAAACACACGTTGTGTAACCCGTGTAACCCGTGTAACCGGGAGATATAAAAAAGTGAATATTTGTCAAACGTCACCCTTTAAATATCATGATTTGGGAATACCAGATGGTGCCAACTACAAGGACACTTATCGAAAGTGTCAGACACCTTCGTTCATGTTTTTCACGTTCTTGGCTTGCAGGGCAATCTCTTCGCTGATGGATTTATTATCGAGGGGCAGGGCTTGCTGGCTGGTCTGCAGGTCGTTCAGCTTGTCGGGCAATGTCAGATATACGTCACCCGTCTGCCGGTAGCCGAAACTGGTGACCGAGCCGTCGGTAAAGGTAGTCACCAGTCTGTTGCCCCTGTCGCAACAGTAGCGTGCCATAGAGTTGATGTCGGCATCTCGTTCGCCTGATTTGGTGTTTACTTTCAGCGGCTGTCCGTGCTGTCCTTTCAGTATGATGTCGGCATCGGCATTCAGCTCCAGGGTCAGAGGAACCTGTCCATCTGACCCTTCCTAAAACTTCCGTGTTACCGGTCCCATGGAAAGGCGAATCACGGATAAAAAAAGAAGGGGCGTATCAAATGTGATACAACCCCATTACGTTCAACGGATTTATAGTCCTACTGGCAGATGCCTTTTATTGTCTTGTCAGAGTACCATAGTCGCTCCATGTTTCGCCAGATTTTCCTCCAACAGTGATGTGGTTGTTGTCAATCCAATTTACATAAAATTCTAAAACGTCATCTTCCGTCGCCTCAGTACTGACCTCAGGGCCTGAATATATTGTCTTGCTACGGTGAGCGACCACTTTATGTGTAGATTCATCGTAATTAAAACTGTCGTAAATCTCGGTTTCGGTATAGGAGCCATCAGTCCAACTCAACTGCATCGAATTCTTCGTAACGACCATGGTAACCACTTCACCGTCTTCCAGCGTCGATACCCATGTACCATAGATTCCAGTACTGATGCCGCTACCATTATCATCGTCATCACTTCCACATGAAGACAAGGCTGTTGACATGAGGGCTGCGACTACAAACATCATTAAATACTTAAACAATTCCCTGGTTTTCATAATCTTTATAAATTAAGTTTGTATTTCAGTTATTAAAAAAAAGTGCAACCTATCTTATAAAAAGATAGTGCAAAGATAATAAGAATAAAGGAAACAGCAATGAAATATTTAAATAAATATTACCGGTTAATAACATTCTGAACAATCTGCTGTTACGTATTCTTCAAAATACCTTTCCCCGGTCAATATCGAATCCACCCACGGTTACACGGGTTACACGGGTTACACAACGTGTTTGTATTCTTGGAGAACCCCTGCTTACCGGGTAAAGGGTTAATGTTTGTTAATTATTGATTGTAATATGACAAAATCGGGGTAGAAATTTTGAACTTTTAAGGTTTTTCAATAATTTTACGCATCAAAAATAGGTAGAAATGATTGAATGTATTATAATCTTGCTGGCGGTAGCCTGCCTGATACTGGCTACCAAGTTGCGTATGATGATAGTGGAGAAGGCGCTGCTGAAGAAACGCAACTGGATGAAGGAGGCGTTTCTGAAAACCCTGAGCCACGAACTGCGCACACCCCTGCACTCGGTTTGCGGACTGGCGGAAATCATCGCCAAGGATGACCTATACCTGTCGAAAAGCGAGAAAAGAACCATCGCCAACCAGATATTATATAATGTGGAACTCATCAGCACACAGCTTGACGAGGTGATGCTCTTTGCCGGCAACGGTGACGGACACAAGCTGCAGGAGGAGACCCTGAGCCCCAACCAGCTCTGTCTGAAATGCGTGGAGGCCAACAGGATCAAGGAGCAGATGAACCCCAAAGTGCAACTGGTATTCAGAAGGGAACTGAGCGACGAGACCTTTATCCGGACCGACAGGCATCTGCTGGAATATGTGCTCAACCAGATGGTGGTGAACGCCTTCAAGTTCACCAAGGAGGGCACGGTGACCGTGGGCTGCTTCGCACAGGAGAACCCGCAACGGGTGACCTTCTTCGTGGAGGACACGGGATGCGGAGTGCCTCAGGGAAGAGAGGAGGATATGTTCAACTGGTTTGACGAGCCGAAGGAGAATTACCAGGACACCGAACTGGAGATGAGCATCGTGCAGAAGATAGCCATGAAACTGGGTGGTTTCATGCGCGTGGACACGACCTACACCAAGGGTACCAGGATTGAGATGACGATGGTCATCAACTGACACCCACCTGCCTACGACTCCCTCTCAAGACGGCCGCGCCATAGGTACTTGCGCGTTTCGTGTACCAGTATGCCGTTGAGGAAGAGCAGCGACAGCAGGTTGGGGATAGCCATCAAGGCATTCATGCAGTCGGCGATGTTCCATACCACACCCAACTGTATCACACTTCCCACAAAGACAGCGATGATATATACCACGCGATAGACAAGCACCCAGCGCCTGCCGCTGAGGTACTCTACCGCCCGTTCGCCGTAGTAGCACCAGCCCAGGATGGTACTGAAAGCGAAGGTGAGCAGACCGAAGGTGAGGATGGGCGTGCCCACGAGGGGTATCTTGCCGAAGGCATCGCGCGTGAGGGTGGCGCCGTTGCTGTAGTCGATGTCGGGATAGGCCAGGATGCTGCTGACCACCACCACGCCGGTGAGGGCGCAGATGACCACGGTATCCCAAAAGGTGCCGGAGGAGGAAACGAGCGCCTGGCGCACGGGGTTGCGGGTACGTGCCGCGGCTGCCACGATGGGCGCAGAACCCAGTCCGCTCTCGTTGCTGAACAGGCCTCGGGCGATGCCGTAACGGGCTGCCATGATGATGCTGCCGCCCACAAAACCGCCGCCTGCCGCCTGGGGATGGAACGCCGACTCGACGATGAGGCGGAGGGCTGGCAGCACGTAGTCGCTGTTGAGCCACAGGATGACCACACAGCCCGCTATATAGCACAGCGCCATGAAGGGTACCAGCATACCGCACACGCGGGCGATGCCTTTCACTCCGCCCAGCAGGACAGCTGCCACAAGGGCGCAGACCACGCCTCCGGTAAGGGCGGGAGGCAGACTGTAGGACTCATAGACCAAGGTGGCGATGGCGTTGGCCTGTACCGTATTGCCGATGCCAAACGAGGCGATGGCTGTGAACAGGGCGAAGAGGATGGCCATGGTGCGCCAGCCTAAACCGCGCTCTAAGGCATACATAGGACCGCCCAGCATACGTCCCTGGGGGGTGGTGACTCGGTATTTGATGGCAAGCAGACCCTCGGCATACTTGGTGGAGATGCCGAAGACACCCGTGAGCCAGCACCACAGCACGGCTCCGGGACCGCCCAGGGCGATGGCGGTGGCCACGCCGATGATGTTGCCTGTACCGATGGTGGCTGCCAGCGCCGTGGCAAGGGAGCCGAACTGCGACACATCGCCCTCGCCGTCGGGGTCTTTCTTGACCGACAGTTTGATAGCGGTAAAAATCCACCGCTGGGGGAAGCGGAGGCGGATGGTGAGGAAAAGATGGGTTCCAAGAAGCAGGATGATCATGGGCCATCCCCACAACCATCCGCTTAGTACAGAGAATATTTCACTGACAGCGTCCATAGCAGATAGTAAGCAAACGATTAATTACGCTTGCAAAATTAGTGAATTTATAGGGAAATCGTGAATAAAAGCAGCAAAAATCAAACAAACACTAAATCTATACCTTTTTCCGCGACGGCTTTAAACCATTCCAGACTCCCGACGTCATATTAGCAGAACGACTAACAAAAGAATGACCAACAAAACAATTTACAAAGATGAAAAAGCTGATATTCGTATTTGCAGCCATGATGGCGATGAGCACTACCGTGCTGGCACAGAATGAGGAAGTGAACGACAACCAAACCGAACAGAAAAAGGAGAAGAAGGATAAGAAGGCTCCCAAGAAGGTAAGGAAGTTTGACGCCAAGGAGTTTGCCAAGATGCAGACGGAGCGCATGGTGAAGACCTACAACCTGGACCCCATGCAGGCTGACAGTCTGCAGAAGGTGAACGAGGCTTATGCCGACGTGCTGAGGATGCAGGTCTTTGCGGCAGGTAGCGGCAGAAGACCGGGCATGAACCCCGGCGCCAACCGCGGCAGAGGACAGAGACCTGAGATGAGGGGCGGCAGAGGACAGAGACCTGAGATGAGAGGCGGACAGGGTCGTCCGGGCATACAACGCCCCGAGGGTGCCGACAGCATCATGCCCCGACACAAGCTTACCGAGGAGCAGAAACAGCTGAGAGAGGAACGCATGAAGAAGATGCAGGAGCGTACCGAGGCTTACAACAACGCGATAAAGGGCATCATGACCAAAGAGCAGTTCGAGGAGTATTCGAAGGCCAAGGAATAAGACCTGCACCCCCACTCCCGCAGATGGAAGGCGCTACTCTTCTTCGGTAGCGACCTCCATGCTGATACCTCCCTGTCGGTTGATGAAAATCACGATGGGGAGGTATTCGTCTGTCTGGGGCAGACTGACGCTGGCTGCAAAGCGCAGGTGCGCGCCATCCACCCGGTCGAAGACAAGACCCTCCAGGATGCCGTTGTTCTGGAAATTATTGTCGAGGAGCGAGCTGAAGCTGCCCTTCACAAACTCTTTCTTGAGAAACAGGGTACCGTCGGCACGGGTCAGGGTGAGCGTGATGCGGTTGTCGATGAACTGCTGCCCGTCTTCGTTTTTTACAGTCTCTGTGCTGTCACATGCCGTGCGGTGGATATCGCACACGTAGTCGGCTCCCTGCCATTGTATCTGCGTGTTCTGGCGGTAGTCCTGCATCGCCACAGGGCCCTGCGGACGGGGTTTCTCCACCTTCTGCGTGATGATGATGTCGCTGTTTTTCTTTTCCTTGCATTGTACCAGCAGCAGGGCACTTGCCGCCACCAGCACAGCCGTCATTTTGTTCAGGTTGGTCATAAGGATAGGTTTGTCGGGATTTCAGATGATGATTGATTGGAAGAATTTCCTTGCCTCGAACATATCGGGCAGCACGAGCGAGGCTCCTTCCCGCGCCAGCACGTCATCCGCCAGCGGACCCGTGTTGACTGCCAGGGTAAAGATACGGGCTGCCACGGCGGCACGCACACCCAAGGGGGCATTCTCTACCACCACCGCCTGCCAAGGCTCTATACCCGCCCTTTCCAGTCCTTTGAGGTAGGGTTCGGGGTGGGGTTTGCCCCGCTTTACGTCGAAAGCAGAAATGATATGGCCGGGCTGGATATAGGGAGCGAAATCGGCTGCCAGCCGCTCCAGCAGGGTGAGCTGTCCGCTGCCCGTAACCACCAGGATGGTCATGCCCATCAGATGGATCTGCTGCATCAGCTGTTTGACACCGGGCATCACTTCTGCCTTGGGGCGGGAGGAATAGACTTCCGACTTACGGGCGTACATGCGTGCCGACTCCTCGTCGCTGATGGTGCGGTTCCATTGTTCCTTGCACACCAGCTTGATGGTCTCCACACCGCGCATACCCTCATAGAGATAGGCATCCTCGGGCGACATCTCCAGTCCGTAGTCCTCCATGGCGTGGTGCCAGCTGTAGGAGTGGTTGGGCATGGAGTCGTAGAGCACACCGTCCATATCAAAAAGTACGGCCTTGGGGCAGAACTCCCCAAAGCCGTGCTGTTGCAAATATTGATGTATAGCCTCTTGATACATTTCCGATGATACAATTTTTAGTCCTCTGCAGCCAGGCGCTCCTGGATGGCCTTGCTCTCTGCCTCATAACCGGGCTTGTTGAGCAGGGCGAACATGTTCTTCTTGTAAGCCTCCACACCGGGCTGGTTGAAAGGATTGACGCCCAGCACGTTGCCGCTGATACCGCAGGCAATCTCGAAGAAATAGATGAGCTGGCCGATATAGTACTCGTTGAGCTGGGGCATGGTGATATGGATATTGGGCACTCCGCCGTCCACGTGAGCCAGCTGCGTACCCAGTTCTGCCATCTTGTTCACCTCATCTACACGCTTGCCTGCGAGGAAGTTCAGACCGTCGAGGTTCTCCTCGTCGGCAGGGAAGAGCAGGCTGTTCTCGGGCTGTGCCACGCTGATGACGGTCTCGTAGATGGTACGCTCGCCGTCCTGAATCCACTGGCCCATGGAATGGAGGTCGGTGGTGAAGTCGCAGGAGGCGGGGAAGATGCCCTTGTGGTCCTTGCCCTCGCTCTCTCCGTAGAGCTGTTTCCACCACTCGCTCATGAAATGCAGCTTGGGCTGGTAGTTCACCATGATTTCAATCTTCTTGCCTGCCTCGGCATACAGCGCGTTGCGTACGGCGGCATACTGGGCGGCGGGATTCTGCTCGAAGGGCACGTCGAGGGCGCACGCTTTTTCCATGTCGGCGGCACCAGCCACCAGTCGGGTGATGTCAAATCCGGCACAGGCGATGGGCAGCAAGCCTACGGGGGTGAGCACGGAGAAGCGGCCGCCTACGTTGTCGGGGATGATGAACGAGGTATAGCCTTCCTTGTCGGCGCAGGTGCGGGCGGCACCCTTCTTGGCGTCGGTGATGGCTACGATGACCTTGCGTGCCTCTTCCTTGCCGCGCTGGTCTTCACATTGCTTCTTGAGCAGACGGAAGGTGAGCGCCGTTTCGGTAGTGGTACCCGACTTGGATATGTTGATGACACCGAATTTCTTGTCCTTGAGATAGGTGGTGAGTTCGAAGAGATAGTCCTCGCCGATGTTGTTGCCGGCGAAAAGGATGGTAGGATTCTTCTTGTCGCCTACGAGCCATGCAAAAGAATTGCTCAGCGCCTCGATGACGGCACGGGCACCCAGATAGCTGCCGCCGATACCTGCCACTACCACTACCTCGCAATTGTCGCGGAGCACCTGGGCACAGGCCTGCAATTCCGCCAGGAAAGCGGGGGTGATTGACGAGGGGAGATGCAGCCATCCCAAGAAATCATTACCCGGACAAGTGCCGTTTTCCAACGCTTCCTGAGCCTTTCTTACCTGGGGCTCCAAAGCCTTTACTGCGCCCGGCTGCAAGAAGCGGGCTGCCTTCGCAATGTTTAACTGAATGTTGTTCATAATATTATAAGTTTTGCTCCTCCCCCGGTTCATGTGCCGAGCGGCAGGAGGATGATGAATAAACGGGTCTCTGGCGCCCCCACCTATCGGAATGAGTCGGTGAGCAGCTTGATTTCCACCTGCGGAGAGATACGCTCGTACAGGATGTTATAGACGGCATCGAGGATGGGCATGTTGACATGGAAGTGGCGGTTGATCTCCTTCATGCACTTGGTGCCGAAATAGCCTTCGGCAATCATCTCCATCTCTATCTGCGCGCTCTTCACGCTATAGCCCTTGCCTATCATGGTGCCGAACACCCTGTTGCGCGAGAAATTGGAATAGCCCGTGACCAGCAGGTCGCCCAGGTAGGCGGAATCATCGACATCGCGGTCGGAGGGGAGTACAGAGCGCAGGAAGCGCGACATCTCCTGGATGGCGTTGGACATGAGCACGGCCTGGAAATTGTCGCCGAACTTCAGTCCGCTACAGATACCGGCAGCGATGGCGTACACGTTCTTCAGTACCGAGGAATACTCGATGCCCGCCACGTCGGTACTGGTCTTGGTCTTGATATAGTCGCTACGCAGCACCTCGGCAAAGGCCTCCGCCTTTCCCACGTCGGCACAAGCCACCGTGAGGTAGCTGAGGCGTTCGAGCGCCACCTCCTCGGCATGGGAGGGACCTGCCAGACACGCCAGGTTCTCGTAGGGCACATCATACACCTGATGGAAATACTCCGAGCACACCACATTCTCATCGGGCACGATACCCTTGATGGCGGTAAGGATGAACTTGTCGCGGATGCGTGAGCGCAACTTGCGGAGATGGTTCTTCAGATAGGGCGAGGGGGTGACGAACACCAGGGTGTCGTACAGTTGTACCACCTCGTTGAGGTCGCTGGAGAAGAATATCTCATCAGTATTGAAGCGCACGCTCATCAGGTAGGCGGGATTGTGCCCCAGGCGTTTGAAATCCCTGATACGATCATCACGACGCATGTACCAGCCGATGTGATGGGTGTGCCCCACCACTATCTTGGCAATGGCTGTAGCCCAGCTACCGCCGCCTATGATTGCTATCTTGCCACAATCGAACATAGCGTCTTGCTACTTACTATGCGTTTGCCTGATTGATATAGTTCTCGAACTCTTCCACCTTGGGGTTTTCGAGTCCTAACTTGTATTTCTTGTTGATGCCGCAGACATCCTGCTGCAGTTTCTGTGCCTTCACCTCCTTGATATCGCCCACGAGGTAGTAGCCTGCCTTGTTGAACAGGGGTATCCACTCGGGGGCTACGCCGATGGCCTCCCACTCTGCCTGTGTGCTGCGGGGAGCCTTCTTCTCGGGCTTCATCTGCGGGAAGAAAAGTACTTCCTGGATATAGGTCTTGCCCGTCATGAGCATCACCAGACGGTCGATGCCGATGCCGATACCGCTGGTGGGCGGCATACCATACTGCAGGGCGCGCAGGAAGTCTTGGTCGATAATCATCGCCTCGTCATCACCCTTGTCGGCCAGGCGCATCTGCTCCTTGAAACGCTCCTCCTGGTCGATGGGGTCGTTCAGCTCGGAATAGGCGTTGGCGAGCTCCTTGCCGTTGACCATCAGCTCGAAACGCTCGGTAAGTCCGGGTTTGGAACGATGCATCTTGGTCAGCGGACTCATCTCTACGGGATAGTCTGTGATAAAGGTGGGCTGGATGAAGGTGCCCTCGCAGAACTCTCCGAAGAGCTCGTCGATGAGTTTGCCCTTGCCCATGGTATCATCTACCTCCATGCCCTTTTCCAAGCAGAAGGCGCGTATCTCTTCCTCGGTCTTGCCGGTACAGTCGAACCCGGTCTTCTCCTTGATGGCGTCGAGGATGGGCAGACGGCGGTAAGGAGCCTTGAAACTGATGGTCTTGCCGTCGATCTCGCGCTCGGTGGTACCGTTCACGGCGAGGCATACGGTCTCGAGCAACTTCTCGGTGAACGACATCATCCAGTTATAGTCCTTGTACTGCACGTAAAGCTCCATGCAGGTAAACTCGGGGTTATGGTTGCGGTCCATTCCCTCGTTGCGGAAGTTCTTGCCTATCTCATATACTCCCTCGAAGCCGCCCACAATCAGGCGCTTGAGATAGAGTTCGGTGGCGATACGCATATACATATCCACGTTGAGGGCGTTGAAATGGGTGATGAACGGACGGGCGCTGGCTCCGCCGGCGATGGCCTGCAGGGTGGGTGTCTCCACCTCGGTATAGCCTGCCTCGTCGAGCACCCTACGGATGGTACGTATCACGGTGGCACGCTGCAGGAAGGTGTCCTTCACGCCCTCGTTGACCACCAGATCCACATAGCGCTGGCGGTAGCGCAGTTCGGGGTCTTCGAACTTGTCGTATGCCACTCCGTCCTTGTATTTTACGATGGGCAGCGGTTTCAGACTCTTGGAGAGCAGGGTGAGCTCCTGGGCATGGACGCTGATCTCGCCTGTCTGGGTGCGGAACACGTAGCCTTTCACTCCGATGAAGTCGCCGATATCGAGCAACCGCTTGAACACCTTGTTATACAAATCCTTGTCTTCGCCGGGACAAAGGTCGTCGCGGGAGATATACACTTGGATTCTTCCTTTGGAGTCCTGCAGTTCGGCAAAACTGGCCTTGCCCATCACCCTGCGGCCCATCAGGCGGCCGGCGATACATACCTGACGCGGCTCTGCCTCATCGCTGAAAGATTCCTTTATCTCTGTACTGAAGGCATCGGTAGGATACTCTGCTGCCGGATAGGGATTGATACCCATCTGTCGCAACTCTTGCAGACTCTCCCTTCTGCCTATTTCCTGTTCACTCAGTTCTAAAATATTCATGTTTATCGATTATAGGTACACCTTCGGATGTACCGTGTTAAATATACTTGTGGGTGCAAATTTAATAAATTATTCTTGCATGAGCCTATTCTTTCACTCTTTTTTATGGGATTTTTTCTCCTGTTATAACCAAATTGTCTTATATATTAAGAAAAATGTCTCCAAGCCTTTGCCGAAAAGAAAAAATAATGTACCTTTGTTGCGAATGAATATTCAAATAATATAGGAAAACCCATATAGTTACTAAACATTCCAATACTTAAAAATCCAAAGCTCAATATTATGGACACATCTCCTATCAAGACCAAAGTGATTGGTGTTGACATCAGCATCAACGCTACGACATACGCCATCGTGGATGTGCGAGGCAACATACTTGCCAAGGACCAGTTCGTGACCAGCGAGTATGACAACGTGAACAACTACGTGAACGTGCTGGCTGAGAAAATCATCTTCCTGGCTGAAGAGAACGGCGGACTGGAGCATGTACGCTCGGTGGGTATTAGCGCCCCCAGCGGCAACTACGTAACGGGATGTATAGAAAACTCGCCCAACATGCCTTGGAAAGGCGTGATCCCCCTGGGAGCCATGCTGCGCGACAGACTGGGACTGGCGGTAGCGCTGGGCAACGACAGCCATGCCATCGCCTTGGGAGAACAGATGTTCGGTTCTGCCCACGGTATGCGCGACTTCGCCGTGGTGACCATCGGACACGGACTGGGCAACTTCCTCTGCTCTTACAGGCACATGCATCTGGGAGCCCACGGTTTTGCGGGCGAGCTGGGACATACCTGCGTGGTGGACAACGGCCGCCAATGCGAATGCGGACTCAAAGGCTGTCTGGAAGCCTATGTGGCTGAGAAGGGTATCGTGCGTACCGCGAAGGAGCTACTGGCAGAGAGCGACGAGCCGTCGCTGATGCGCGACCTCAGCGAGATAAAGCCCAAGAGCATCTCACGCTGCTGCGAGCAGGGCGACAAACTCGCCATCGAGGTGTACCGCCGCACGGGTCATCTGCTGGGCATCTCGCTTGCCAATTTCGCCGCTGTATATGACCCCGAAGCCATCATCCTGGCTGGCGGTGTGATCAAAGCCGGCAAATGGCTGCTCGACCCCACGGAGGAGTCGTTCAACGAGCATCTGTTCCATAACATACGCGGCAAGGTGAAGCTGCTGCCGTCGCTGCTCGACAACAGGGAGCGTGACGTACTGGGAGCCAGCGCGCTGGCATGGGAAGTAAAAGAGTATTCACTTTTCAAATAAACAGACAATCAGGTATCAGCATCAGAGAATCACATGGACTTAGAGAAAATCAAGAAGGCCATAGGCGATATACCTGCCCTATCCACCCGGCTCGGAATGGAGTTTGTATCCACATCCGAGCCGGATGTGTGTGTGGCCACCATGCCCGTGAACGAGCATACGCGACAGCCCTTCGGGGTGTTGAGCGGAGGAGCGACCCTGGCGTTGGCGGAGACGCTGGCGGGGGCGGGCTCCATGGCGCTGTGCCCGGGGCAGGTATGCGTGGGCATCAACGTCAGCGCCAACCATGTAAGGAGCGCGTTTGAGGGGGATGCCGTGACGGCAAGGGCACGCATCATCAACCAAAGCAGGCATCTGCACGTGTGGCAGGTGGAGGTAAGCGACAGCCAAGGGATGCTGGTTTCCTCGGTTCAGGTAACCAATTTTGTCAAGGAGGCGGCGCATGAGTGACGCCATCACAGCCTACGCCTGTTACCGCCTGCCTCACCAAGAGGAGTACCACAGGATAGTACAGAGAGGCACGCCTGCAGAGACGTTGTCGTCGGCTGCCGCACTCAAAGGGCGGAGCGGATTTGTGATGGCTCCCTTCCAGCCGCAGGCCGACTGCCCCATCCTGTTGTTCCAGGGTGAGCACACGGTCCATTCCACACAGCAGACGGCAGGCGACACCACACTCCCCCTGTTTTTCAGAGACGATACAAGCGCCATAGACCCTTCCGCTTCGCCGGAGGTATGGGAAAGGGCTTTCCACACGTTTCAGGGCGCGTTGCAAGAGCACAGGTTCAGCAAGCTGGTACTTTCGCGCCATACCCTGTTGCCCCACGGCGGGACTTGCGATGTGCAGCAGCTGTTTCTGAAAGCCTGTAGGGCATACCCCCGCATGTTCGTGGCATTAGTGGCGGCACGCCAGCACGGTACGTGGCTGATGGCCACCCCCGAGATACTGCTGGAGCAGCAGGACAGCCTGTGGCGCACCATCGCCCTGGCGGGCACCATGCCACTCGAAGGAGAACTGCTGCGGTTTGACAATCCTCCGCAGTCGCTGCCTGCAGACGCCATCCGCTGGAGCGAGAAGAACATACAGGAGCAACGGTATGTGGCATCCTATATCGCGGAGTGTCTGAAAAGGTTTGCCCGGCAACGTACCGAAAAGGGACCCTATACGGTAAGGGCGGGCAACATGGTCCACCTGCGGAGCGACTTCACCTTTGTGCTGAAAGAGGGGGTGGGCGTGGGAGACCTGCTGCCGGCGCTACATCCCACGCCTGCCGTATGCGGACTGCCCAAGCGACAGGCATACGACTTCATCCTGCGCAACGAGGGGCACCGGAGGCGCTATTACAGCGGATTTGCCGGACCGCTGCTGACTGCCGAAGACGGCACCCATCTGTACGTGTCGCTCCGTTGTATGGAGATTCTGCCAAAGCATTACAGTCTGTATGCCGGCGGAGGACTGCTGAAAGAGAGCATCTGCCTGCAGGAATGGCAGGAAACGGAGATAAAGATGGAAACGATGCGGCAGCTGACCGTCGCCAACGACAAACAAGAATAACCTTCATCAGGTATGACCTATTGTAACAAGACCAACATCAACATACTGACTTCGCTGCTGGTACAGCACGGGGTAAGGCATGCCGTGGTTTGCCCTGGCAGCAGAAACGCCGCCATCGTACACAATCTATATACGGCGCCTGAGATACATACCGTGGCTGTGACCGACGAGCGTTCGGCGGGTTTCTACGCCTTGGGCATGGCACAGGCCACGGGAAGTGCCGTAGTGGTGTGCGTCACCTCGGGAAGCGCCCTGCACAACGTGATGCCGGCGGTGGCAGAAGCCCATTACAGGCACGTGCCCCTCATCGTGGTTTCTGCCGACAGACCGCAGGCTTGGATTGACCAGTACGACGGACAGACGGCTTGCCAACCGGGCACGCTGGGGAGTATGGTGGCAAAATGCGTGCAACTGCAGGAACCTACCGACGAGGAAGGGCGATGGTATTGCAACCGGATAGTGAACGAGGCGTTACTTGCCGCCTGCTCTGACGGCGGGGCGCCTGTCCACATCAACGTTCCTGTATCGGAACCCTTGTTCGACTTCTCCGTGACTGCCCTCCCCCAGGAGCGCTACATCAGGGAGGGTTTGCCCGGCAGGGACTATTCGTCGTGGGCACAACTTACGGCTCAGCGCATGGCTTGTGCCAAACGACCGCTCATCATCTACGGCAGGGACAGCCGCCACAAGGATATCGCCCATGCGATAGGGAGAATAGGAAAAAAGGTGACCGTGCTGCACGAAGCGCTGTGCGAACATCACGACATCACCCCCTTCGACATGGTGCTGCAACAGGGAGCGGCTCCCGAGTTGCTGCCGCCTGATTTTGTGCTACATATCGGCGACACCCTGGTGAGCAAGACCTTGAAACGCTGGATAAGGGAATCTGAGGCGGAGGTATGGCAGGCAGATGCCACGGAGGGCGTGCACGACCTGCTGACCCATCTGACCCATAAGGTGACGGGTACGGCGGCGGAAGTGCTGCCGCCTCTGTGCGAAGCGCTCGACAAGACGGAAATGTCTGCCGAGGCGGAGGAGTATCATTCCTTATGGCAACAGCTGACCGACAGGGCTCGTCGCCTGACGGAGGATTACCAGCCACCTTTTTCGCAGATGGCGGCGGTCAGGTATTTCGAGCAGCAGCTGGAGGATATGTTCTACGACTGGCAGGTACATTATGCCAACAGTTCTGCCATACGACTCGCCAACCTGTTTGCCGCCCACTACGTGTGGTGCAACAGAGGCATCAACGGTATCGAGGGCTCGCTCTCTACAGCCGCGGGGCACTCCACGGTAACCGGCGACATGGTGTTCTGTGTCATCGGCGACCTGAGCTTCTTTTACGACCAGAACGCGCTGTGGAACCAGCATCTGCGGGGCAACCTGCGCATCCTGCTGCTCAACAACGGCAAGGGCGGCATCTTCGACACCCTGCCCCATCTCAACGAGTCGCCCGCGGCACAGCAGTATGTGGCTGCCGCCCACCATACCACGGCACAGGGAATATGCACGCAGAATGACATAGGCTATCTGAAGGCCCGCAACATGGAGGAGATGCAGACTGGCATCGTGACGCTGATGACCGCAGACACGCAGCGCCCCATGCTCATCGAGGTGTTTACCGACAGCGATACTGACCACGAAGCGGTACGGCAACTCTACCGCCAATGGCATGACATGAAATAACTCACTTCTACATTTTAAAGATATGGCACAGAGAGAATGGAAAACCATCAGGGATTTCGAGGAAATCCTGTTTGAACAATACAACGGAATAGCAAAAATCACCATCAACCGTCCGCGCTACCGCAACGCCTTTACTCCCAGGACAACCCAGGAGCTGGGCGTGGCGTTCGCCTATTGCCGCGAGGCAGCCGACATCCGCGTGGTGCTGCTCACGGGGGCAGGCGACAAGGCATTCTGTTCGGGCGGCGACATGCACGTGAAGGGACGCGGGGGATATATCGACGAAGAAGGGGTGCCCCGCCTCAGCGTGCTGGATGTGCAGATGCAGATAAGGCGATTGCCCAAACCCGTGATTGCCATGGTCAACGGGTATGCCATCGGAGGCGGTCATGTGCTCCATCTGGTCTGCGACCTGACCATCGCTTCAGAGAATGCCATCTTCGGACAAACGGGTCCTAAGGTGGGGTCTTTTGACGCAGGATTCGGAGCCTCCTACCTGGCGCGCATCGTGGGACAGAAGAAAGCCCGCGAGATATGGTTCCTGTGCCGGCAGTACTCGGCTGCCGAGGCGGAGCGCATGGGACTGGTGAACAAGGTGGTGCCTATAGAACAACTGGAGGACGAGTGTGTGGCATGGGCGGAGACCATGATGGAAAGGAGTCCGCTGGCGCTGCGCATGATCAAGGCAGGACTGAACGCCGAACTCGACGGACAGGCGGGCATACAGCAACTGGCGGGCGATGCCACCATGCTCTACTACTTCCTCGACGAGGCGCAGGAGGGCGGCAAGGCTTTTCTGGAGAAGCGCAAGCCAGATTTTGACAAATATCCCAAGATTCCCTGAGAAGCGAGCATCCGTTTTCGAGAATCCTTATTCATAAATGACTACCGAGACCGATATGAACGAGATAAACATTCCCAACATTCCGCAGGTCAAGATACGCATCGAGCCCCGCACCTTCCATTTCAAGTCACCGGCAGGTACCTCACGGGGGGTATATACCACCCGAAAGTCGTGGTTGCTCTACGCCACCTCGCCGCTTTATCCCGACCGCTGCGGCGTGGGTGAATGCGCTCCCCTGCCCCAACTGAGTTGTGACGACATTCCCGAATACGAGAAGACGCTGCGCGCCCTCTGCGACATGGTGGAACAGCAGGGAGGCATAGATTATGGCATCCTGCGCCCCTACCCCTCCATCCTCTTCGGACTGGAGACCGCCTTGCTGCATCTTTCCAAGGGGAGCACCCTGCTTTTCGACACCCCTTTTGCCAAAGGAGAGGCGCCGATACCCGTGAACGGTCTGGTATGGATGGGGCGTCACGATGAGATGCTGGCACGCATGGAGGAAAAAATCGCCCAGGGATTCCGTTGCATCAAACTCAAGATAGGAGCCATCAATTTTGAGGAGGAACTCGACCTGGTGAAGCGTCTGAGAGACAGGTTCGGTATCCGCGAACTCCAGCTGAGGGTGGATGCCAACGGGGCTTTTACCACCGACGAGGCTCTCTACAAACTGGAACTGCTTGCCCAGTACGGCATACACTCCATCGAGCAGCCTATCAAGCCCAAACAGTGGGGCATGATGGCGATGCTGTGCCGGGAATCTCCGTTGCCTATAGCCCTGGACGAGGAACTGATAGGGGTGAACCTGCCCGACATGAAACGGCAGGTGCTGAACATCATCAAACCGGCATACATCGTACTAAAACCCTCGCTACATGGCGGTATGCAGGGTGTGAGCGATTGGATAGAAACAGCACGCGACATGGGTATAGGCAGCTGGATAACCAGCGCCCTGGAGAGCAACGTGGGACTGAACGCCATCGCCCAACTCACCGCCCACCTCTACGGTCAGCGCATCACCCAGGCACAAGGACTGGGCACGGGGTTGCTCTATACCGACAACACGCCCTGGCAGGGACATGAGATGACCATCAAGGAGGGCGAAGCATGGATGCGGACCACAGAATGACGCTCCAAGAGTTTCTGGCGGAATGGCAATCTGCCGACCCTACCCTGACTGTGCATACCAGCGGATCTACGGGAAAGCCCAAAATGTTGCGGGTGGAGAAGGCGAGGATGAGGGCATCGGCAAGGATGACCTGCCGTTTTCTGAACCTGAAACCCATGCAGACAGCGCTGTTGTGCATGCCCTTGGATTATATCGCGGGCAAGATGATGGTGGTACGTGCCCTGGAGGCGGATCTCAAGTTATGGCACGTGCCTCCCACAAGTTATCCCCTTGCCTCCCTGCAACAGGCGCCCCACTTTGCCGCCATGGTACCCCTGCAGGTGTTCCACACGCTACAGGTGCCCCGCGAACGGGAACTGCTGATGCAGATACGCCACCTCATCATCGGCGGAGGGGCGGTAAGCGACGAGATGGCAGCACAACTGAAAGACTTTCCCCATGCGGTTTGGAGCACCTACGGCATGACCGAGACCCTCTCGCACATCGCCCTCAGACGGCTCAACGGAAAGGAGGCATCGGCATGGTACACCCCTCTTCCTACAGTAAGCATTTCGCTCAACGAAGAGGGATGTCTGGTCATCGATGCGCCCGAGGTGTGCCCCACCACACTGGTCACCAACGACCGCGCCGTGCTGTCGGCAGACGGCACCCGGTTCCGCATTTTGGGGCGCAAGGACAACATCATCAACAGCGGAGGCATCAAGATACAGATCGAGGAGGTGGAACGACTGCTGGCGCCTGTGATGCCCGTACCCTTCCTCATCACCCATACCCCGGACGCCAGGTACGGCGAGGCGGTCACCCTACTCTACGAAAGCGAGCGTGCAGATGGCGAACTGTTGTCCGCCGTCTGCACGCTCTGCAGTCAGGTATTGCCCCGCTACTGGAGGCCCAAATTATTTCTCAACGTGCCTGCCCTGCCGCTGACACCTACGGGCAAACCCGCCAGGGCAGAGGCACACGCCCTTGCATGTGCCTTGCGGGAAAGCCTCAACGGGTAGTCATTTTCAACTTGGCGCTCTTCAGTCCTTCGGCAGAGGCGGTAATCGTAACCGCCGAAGGCGCGGTACCCGAGCGCAGGATGGCAAGTGCCGAACCGTTGAACAGCAGGCGCTTGTCGGTCACATTCAGTTCATCTGAAGTATGGTTGCCATTGCTCACAGCCACCAGATCGGCATCGCCCGATACAGTAAAGGTCACCTCAGCCGGCACGTTTGCCACGCGGCGTCCTTTCTTGTCCACAGCAATCACCCTTACATGCTGCAAGTCTTGTCCGTCGGCTTGCCAGTTGTCATTATCCATTTCCAATTTCAGCGCCACAGCCTTTCCGGTAGTTTCTATACGGTGTCTTGCCACCACCTTGCCTGCCGTGCGTGCCACCGCCTCGCAATAGCCGTCCTGGTAGGGCACCTTCTTCCATCTTATCTGGTTGCGCATCTTGGGGGATGCGACATCATTCTTCTGCGTACCGATACTCTTGCCGTTCACTATCAGTTCCACCTCCTCGGCATTGGTGTAGGTGGTCATTTCGAGCAGCGAGCCTGCCTTCCGGTTCCAGTGGTCGCTCTGTCCGTCGTTACCCGTCTGCACGCCGTTCCACATGGCATCCCCCTTGCTGTCTGTCACGGCAATATGTACCAGCGGTTCTTCGGGCTTGAAGAACGAGCGCATGTAATACGCCTTGGGTTTGGGCTCCAGACTGATGTCAAACACGCCCTGTGCCCATCCCTTGACAGGCCATCCCTGGCTCTCTCCCAGGTAGTCGATGGCACCCCAGTAGGCAAGTCCGATGACCTTGTCCAGTTCCATGGCAAAATAGTTCTCACCCATGGCAGCCACCGAGGCCTCGCTCTGGTAGAAGGTCATCCACGGGAACTTGGCTCCATCGCCGGGGAAATACATGTATCGGTAGTTATACGACTGCACGTCGGTCACCATGGCAAGGTCGCAGGGCAGGGAGTCGGTACTCCAGTTGCGGTATCTCGGGTGCATCGCCACCGTCACCTTGCGGCTGTCGTCATAACGCAGCACGGCAGTCTTCAGCATCTTGTACATCGTCACTCCGAAATCGTTGAAGGGCATATCGTTCTGCTGTTGCAGTTCGTTGCCCATAGACCACATCACTACTGACGGGTGATTGCGGTCGCGGGTGATGAACTCCTGCACATGATAGGGCCACAGTTGCATGAAGGGAGTACGCCCTGCACCCACGTACTGGTTGTTCCATTTGTCGTAAAGCTCGTCCACCACCAGGATTCCGTACTCGTCGCAGAGGTCAAGGAAGTCTTGCGAATAGGGGTTGTGCGAGGTACGGATATGGTTCATGCCAAACTCCTTCATCAACCGGATGCGCTTCTCGATGGCACGCTTGTAGGCGGCAGCTCCCAAGGCTCCGTTGGTATGGTGGTTGGCATAACCTTTGAGCAGCACCTTCTTGCCGTTGAGTTTCAGTCCCTCTCCGGGCACCAGTTCCACGGTACGCACGCCGAAGCGCTGCGAGGTGACGGCGGCAATACTGCCGTCTGTGCGCAACAGTTCCAGGCGCAGGGTATATAGGTTGGGATGCTCGCAGTCCCACAACTGGGGTTGCTGCAGGGTGATGGGCTGGAGTGCCAGTTCCTGTCCGTAGCGGTAGTTGCGTACCCGCTTCACCTTTTCCTTTTTGTTCACCACCTCCGTACCGTCGGGGGCTGTGACAATCACGCGGAACTCCACCTCGTTCTGCTTGCCGTTGCACTGGACATTGGCCTTGATATTCACCACCTTATTATCAGTCGTGGTGATAAATAGCGGATGGCGGTGGAAATAAAGGTTGGCATCGGTATATACAAGATGTACATCCCGGAAGAGGCCTCCGCCCGTGTACCATCTCGACGCCTTGGTATCGGCGGTATTGGCATACACGGCGAGAGTATTTTCCTGACCGTATTTCAGTTTGCCCGTCACGTCCACCTCAAAACCCACATAACCGTAATCGGTACCGCCGACACGCTCTCCGTTGAGATACACGTCGCCATAATACATGATGCCCTCAAAGTTGAGCAAGGCACGCTTCCCCTTGTTTTTGGCATCGGGCACGATGGTCTTCACGTACCATCCGCCACCCATCTCCTTGAAGCCTCGGGCGCTGAGCCTGCTCTTGATGTTGGCGCCGGCATCGCTGTTGTCGGCCTTCTCGTTGGCGTCGGGAGCCACCCACGGCTGCTCAATCTGGAAGTCGTGGGGTACGTTGACCTCACGCCATCCCAGCGCCTTGGCATCGGCAGCGGTCATGGCTGCAAATTGTCCCTCACCGGCTTTGAACATCCAGCCCCGGTTCAGACTGAGGGTGTCTGTGGC
>CALZXH010000039.1 GCA_945830055.1 uncultured Prevotella sp. | reverse complement strand
AGTTACCAACTGAAAAGAGCATGCCTTTTTTTCAATTTAAAAGACATGCTCTTTTCATATTCGGATTATCCGCTCTTCGGAATGGAGATTAGAGGGCGGCCAATAACTGTTCTTTCATTGCCTGATATTCTTCGTCGGTCAGATACACTTCCTTAGGATTCATCCTGAAGATTCCACCGAAATCAGGACCACCTACATACTTAGGTATAAGGTGGAAATGCAAATGCTCCAGAGTATCTGAATAAGCACCGTAATTGATTTTTGCAGGATTGAACACCTTTTGCATCGCTCTTGTCACCTTAGCCACATCTGCCATAAAGGCATTTCTATCTTCATCACTCAGCAGGTTCAGGTCATCCACATGGTCCTTATATGCCACTAAGCAACGTCCCTTGTAGGTCTGCTCCTTGAAAATGAAAACTCTTGACACAGTCAACTGCGCCACTTCTATCATCAAACTGTGCAGGGTGTCATTATTCTGACAATACAAACATTCTTTTGGATCGCTTTTCATAGTCTGTCGTTTTTATGTTTTTTGTAATGTTCTGTTCTCTACTCTTTAAACGCACCTTTCAGCAATTTATTATAAGATAATCACTATTAATTCCCCGTTTAAGCGGAAAAATCCCTACCCTCTTTTCTTTGCCTTTCAAAGGATTTCAAGAACAGTCAAGGGTAGGGATTCTTCTTCAGGTGGGCAAGCAAATGGGCGCACCCACCATTGTTATCTTCAGCTGATTAGTCTTCGCTGTTTTCAGGACGCAACTTGCGAACAGTCTCTGCGGCACGCCACATTTCCATGTTTCTCATTGCCTCCAACTCCTTGTTCAAACCATCACGATAGTCGGGTTTGGAGTTGCTGTCAATGGATATCTGAGCCTCATTACCGGTCTTCACAGAATAGTACAGCCACTGCATCACAGGCTTGATGGCTTCACGGAAGCGGGGAGCCCAATCCAAGGCACCGCGCTGTGCGGTGGTAGAACAGTTGGCATACATCCAGTCCATACCCTTCTGTGCAAAGAGAGGCATCAGACTCTGGGTGAGTTCCTCCACTGTTTCATTGAATGCCTCAGAAGGAGAGTGACCGTTCTCACGGAGCACTTCATACTGTGCTTCAAGCAGACCCTCGATAGCACCCATCAAAGAACCGCGCTCTCCGGTAAGGTCGCTGGTAGCCTCACGCTGGAAGGTGGTCTTGAACATATAGCCGGCACCGATACCGATACCGAATGCGATGGTCTTTTCTTCTGCCTTGCCAGTTGCATCCTGATATACTGCATATGAGCAGTTCAAACCGCGACCCTCGCAGAACATCGTACGGAGACTGGTTCCTGATCCCTTGGGAGCAACCATAATCACGTCAATGTCGCTGGGAGGAACCACACCGGTGCGGTCACTCCAGTTGATGGCAAAGCCATGTGAATAATACAGAGTCTTACCAGGAGTAAGATATTTCTTGATGGTTGGCCATGCCTGTATCTGTCCAGCATCAGAAAGGAGCATACAGATGATAGTTCCTTTCTCTGCTGCCTCTTCAATAGAGAAAAGAGTCTTCCCGGGCACCCATCCGTCAGCCACAGCCTTGTCGTATGTCTTACCTGCACGCTGTCCTACAATCACATTGAAGCCATTGTCACGCAGGTTACAAGCCTGACCGGGACCCTGAATACCATAGCCGATCACTGCGATGGTTTCGTTTTTCAGTACTTCATGTGCTTTTTCCAATGAAAACTCTTTGCTGGTGACAACAGTCTCGATTACGCCACCAAAATTCATTTCTGCCATAATTGCTTTTTGTTTAATTGTTGTATAATCATCCCCATGAACCGACGGTGCTTTATCACGAAAGCGCTTTCATCCATCCATCCCTTCCCTTCACGAGAGAACGACTAAGGCGTTAACTATTTCTTTTTGCGGTGCAAATGTAACAAATTACCATGAAACAGCAAAATATACTTTCACTTTTTTTCAAATACAAGGTTACATCTGCACACTTCGATTACTTCCAAGCCTGATTCTTTGACAATCTTGACATTGAAGTTGTCCTCAGCCACCCGTTCCTGATAAAGAGAAAGAGGCTCGCCGGCATAACTTTCCGCCACATACGCCACATCCAGACGCTTGATGTCGTGTGACTGATAATATGCCGGAGGGAACAGGTCAAGAATGTGCTCAATGTATTTGATGGAGTTGATATGTCCATTCACATCCACATCATTATAATAGGTGTCGATAGTCCTTATCTTCTCACATTTCTCCCCCATCTTTACCCTGCCCGCTTTGGCTATCGGGCAATCATAATCGGTTTCAATCCAGTCATTGATAGCACCGTCACGAATGGCAAGAATATCCTGCGGTTTACGGTCTTCCGTATCAATCATAGCCCAAACGCTACGCCCATAACCCAACGCCACACCCTGTTCGTTAGCAATACGGAAATTGCGCTGGGTAAAGAACCGCATGGCACCCTCTACCCATGTCTCCACACTGAAACGCTCATACTGTCCAGGCATTTCACGCATCTCAATGGCAAGTCTTGAAAGCACCCAGGTCTTGTGAATGGGGTTCAGATAGTTCATACCAAATCCCCTTTCTGTGGAGTGCATATCCGCCGCATTCAGCATATGATTGCCCAGATGACCCATGAACAGACGGTGTGTCAAGTCGCAATGGAACGGTTCTGCCAAGAAGTGGTATTTCGCAATTTTGGGTATCATAACGGTATCTGTTTCAATGTCGCTTGTTTATCTGTTGGCTTCGCGTTCCTCAAGGAACTTGCTCACCTCTTCCTGCATGCTTCGGGTCACGGCAATGCGTCCCGACCTGGTGTATTGCAACACACAGCCAAACGCATTCAGCGCATAGTACAGGTTCTGTATGTCTTCCGTAAGTCCGTGTTTCATCACTATCACATAGATAGGGTTCACCTCAGTGATAGTGGCCTCCTTCTTTCTGATGGTGCGCGATATTTCAGGATTCTCCATCACTACCTGCGTCGAGAGCTTATAGAGCCCTGTCTCACGTATAAACAACTCTTCATCAGTATAGTAAGTAGCCTTGATTACATCAATCTTCTTTTCTATCTGACGGGTGATTTTGATAATCTGGTCTTCATTGCTCCAAGCCGTAATGGTATATTTGTGCACTCCGGCAATGCTCGATGCCGACACGTTCAGGCTCTCGATGTTTACCTGCCTACGAGTAAACACAGCCGTAATCTGGTTCAATATACCCGCTATATTCTCAGAATACACCAACAGGGTGTATAGTTTCTTCTCTTCTTTCATCTTTAACTCAGCATTGATTTGTACTAAAGAGTTATGACTGTGCTATTTCCAGCATCATCTCATCGACACTCTTTCCTGGAGGTGTCATCGGCATTACATTGTCATCCTCCTTGATGGCACATTCCAAGATATAAGGTCCGTCTGTGCTCAGCATCTTTTCCACAGCAGCCGCCAGTTCTATCCGGTCGATCACCAGCGAATAGTCTATTCCGTAGGCCTGGGCAATCAGTTCATATCGGGGGTTCAGCATTTTGGTGAATGACTTCCGATGATTGAAGAACATGTCCTGCCATTGGCGCACATTACCCAGATAATTGTTGTTGAGCACGATCATCTTTACGGGTGACTGTTGTTCCATAATGGTACCCAACTCCTGGATGCTCATCTGAAATCCTCCGTCACCGCAGAACATGCAGACCGTTCTATCCGGCGCACCGAAGGTGGCTCCCACGGCAGCAGGCAGGGCAAAACCCATGGTACCCAAACCACCACTGGTAACGATAGACCTGTTTCTATTGTACTTAAAATAACGACTGGCAAACATCTGGTTCTGACCAACGTCTGTCACCAGGATGGCCTCCCCCTTGGTAGCCTCTGCCACCACATTCACTACCTCGCCCATGAGCAGCGGACCCTGGGTGGGATGAATAGCGGGCTCTATTACCACCGTCTTTTCTTTCTCGTCATATTCCTTGAAACTGTCACGCCACTCGCGATGACTGTTCTTCTCCAACAAGCGGGTGATGGCAGGAAGCGACTCCTTGCAGTTTGCCACCACAGCCACGTCGGCCTTGATGCACTTGTCTATCTCCGAGCGGTCGATATCCAGATGTATCACCTTTGCCTGCTTGGCGTATGCAGATGGAAGTCCCGTCACACGGTCGCTGAACCTCATACCGATGGCAATAAGCACATCACACTCCTGCTCCTTGATATTGGGAGCCAGATTGCCGTGCATACCGAGCATTCCCATGTTGAGCGGATGGTCAGAACTCAGAGCGGAGAGTCCCAACAGAGTTCGTGCGGCAGGGATATCGGCCTTTTCCAGAAACTCAACAAGTTCCTGCTGAGCATTGCCCAGTTCCACTCCTTGTCCTACGAGTGCCAACGGTTTCTTGGCCTCATTGATAATATGTGCGGCAGTGGCCACAGCCAGAGGGTCCAATTTTGGGAAAGGCACATAACTTCTCACAAAATCCACCGTCTTTGACTGCCATTCGGTGGTATGTGTCTGCGCATTCTTGGGAAAGTCAATGACCACAGGACCGGGTCTTCCTGATTTGGCAATATAGAAAGCCTTGCTGATCGCCCACGCTATATCCTCCGGTCTTCTTATCTGATAGCTCCATTTCGAAATAGGTTGAGCCACACCCACCAAATCCACCTCTTGGAAGGCATCGGTACCCAACACCTGCGTACCCACCTGTCCTGCGATGACAACGATGGGAGTAGAGTCCATCATGGCATCAGCCACTCCTGTCAGCGTGTTAGTGGCACCGGGACCGCTGGTCACTAGACATACACCCACCTTGCCGCTCACACGGGCATAGCCTTGTGCAGCATGCGCTGCCGCCTGCTCATGTCTCACCAAAATATGGTTGAACACCTTGTTTTCTCCACGTGTATAATCGTACAAAGCATCAAACACCGGCATGATCGAACCTCCGGGATAACCAAAGATGGTATCTACCCCCTCATCCTCCAATGCAAGCATCAGTGCTTCAGCACCTGTAACAGTCTTGTTTTCCATTCTTTCCAAAATTCTTATTCTATCATTCTCACACCACCCTTATCCGCACTTGCCACACTTTGGGCATAGGCTTTCAATGCTTTGCTTACAACGCGATTTCTCTGCAGCGGCTGCATGGGTCTGCTGTTCAGTTCCTCGTCAGACAGTTTCACATTGATGGTCCTGTTGGGTATGTCAATTTCTATAATGTCACCATCCTTTATCTTTCCGATGTTTCCTCCGGAAGCAGCCTCGGGAGAAATATGACCAATGCTCAGTCCGCTGGTTCCTCCTGAGAAACGTCCGTCAGTAATCAGCGCACACTCCTTGCCCAGATGGCGGCTCTTGATATAAGAGGTAGGATAGAGCATTTCCTGCATACCCGGTCCTCCCTTGGGACCTTCATAGGTAATCACCACACAGTCACCGCTTTGCACTTTTCCATTCAATATTCCCTCACAGGCATCTTCCTGTGATTGGAACACCTTAGCCGGACCGCTGAATTTCCAGATACTCTCATCCACACCGGCAGTCTTCACCACACAGCCATCCTGTGCAATGTTTCCAAACAGCACAGCCAGTCCGCCGTCTTTGGTATAGGCGTGTTGCAAATCGCGGATGCACCCTTCTACACGGTCGGTGTCCAACGTGCCCCATGTGGCGCTTTGCGAACCCATCTTGGTGGAGAACCTGCCGCCGGGTGCGCTTTGGTAGATACGCTCGGCTTCCGGGTCAATGGATTCGCCTGTAATGTCGTATTTCTTCATCTGTTCTTCCAGCGTGCAGCCATCCACACGGACAGCACTGCCGTCTATCAGTCCGCCTTTGTTCAGTTCATTGAGGATTCCCAAGATGCCTCCTGCCCTGTTACATTCCTGTACACTGTACTTTTGTGTATTGGGTGCCAGCTTGCACAGACAGGGCACCTTACGGCTCAAGGCATCTATATCCTGTATTTTGAAATCCACTCCAGCCTCTTGTGCCACAGCCAGGAGATGGAGGATGGTATTGGTACTGCCACCCATGGCAATATCCAAGGTCATAGCGTTGAGGAATGCCTTTCTGGTAGCAATGCTCTTGGGAAGCACACTCTCGTCACCGTCATTGTAGTATGCCATGGCGTTCTTCACCACCTGTCTGGCTGCCTGTTTGAACAGTTCTACACGGTTTGTGTGTGTGGCCAGTATGGTGCCGTTTCCGGGCAAAGACAAACCAATGGCTTCTGTAAGCGAATTCATCGAATTGGCGGTAAACATACCCGAGCAACTGCCGCAACCGGGGCACGAGCATTGTTCTATCTGTGCCATTTCCTCATCGCTCACACTTTCGTCAGCACCTTTGATCATGGCTGTAATCAGGTCAGCATTTTCCCCTTTCCATTTTCCGGCTTCCATCGGTCCTCCCGAGCAGAACACGGTAGGGATATTCAGTCGCATCGAAGCCATCAGCATACCCGGAGTCACCTTGTCGCAGTTGGAGATGCAAATCATGGCATCCGCCTTGTGTGCGTTGACCATATACTCCACAGAGTCAGCAATAATGTCTCTTGAAGGCAAAGAATAGAGCATGCCGTCATGCCCCATGGCAATACCATCGTCAATGGCTATCGTATTGAACTCAGCTGCGTAGCATCCCATAGACTCTATCTCAGCCTTCACTATCTGTCCAATCTCATGCAGATGGGTATGTCCGGGAACAAACTGTGTGAATGAGTTGACGATGGCAATGATGGGTTTTCCAAACTGTTCTGGCTTCATTCCGGTTGCCACCCACAATGCCCTGGCTCCTGCCATCCTGCGGCCTTGGGTGCAGACAGCACTTCTCAATTGATGTTTCATATCTTGCGATTGTTTGATTGTCTTATTTACAAAAAGTGAGGCAAAGATAGTGATATTATTTTAAAAACATCACTATCTTTGCCTGATTTCTTACACTTTATAAGTAATTTACGTTGTCGTTTTACTTTTCAGCATAATTTTTGGCTTCAAGTATTTCCAGGAAAGTGGTTCCTCCACCCTGTCCCATACTGGCACCCAAATAGGCTATCTTGTCCTCAGGTTGAAGATAGCCTTTCTGTCTCAGCATCCTGACAGCCGCTTTCATAAGGAGTATGCTGGTTATCTTGTCTTTCTGATATACGGGTATCACTCCATAGCTTAAGTTGAGCCACCGCTGCAATTTCTCATGATAGCAAATGGCAAGCACAGGATTGGGTCCCCTAAAAGCAGCGAGATTACGGGCTGTCTGTCCGGTAGAGCTGTCAGTGATGATGCCCTTCACGCCCATACTCTCCGTAGCCTCGATAGCACTGCGCGACAGGAACTCGCTGACAGAGGCATTGGGATTGAACGGGAGCTCGATATCGTTTTCCCTCATCTTGTCTTTCTCCGCCTGCTCCGCTATCTGCGCCATGGTAGTTACCGCCTGCACAGGATATTTACCTGTGGCAGTCTCTCCGCTCAGCATCAGTGCATCCGTACGGTAATAGATGGCATTGGCGATGTCGGTCACCTCAGCCCTGGTAGGCCTTGGGTTATTGATCATATTGTGCAGCATTTGGGTGGCGACGATCACTGGTTTGTGTGCACACACACATTTCTTGATGATTTTGCGCTGGATTCCGGGAATACGCTCGATAGGCACCTCGATACCCAGATCACCTCGGGCAATCATGATGCCGTAGGAAGCCTCAATGATTTCGTCAATATTGTCCACACCCTCCTGATTTTCGATCTTGGAGATTATCTTGATATCGCTTCCATATTCGTCCAGCACATCCTGCACGGCTTTCACGTCACTTGCATTTCTCACAAACGAGTGAGCGATGAAATCGATGTCCTGCTCTATTGCCAGCTTGATGTTGCGCCTATCTTTCTCGGTGAGTGCAGGCAGTTCAATGTGTACACCAGGTACATTTACGCTTTTCCTTGCTCCCAGCACACCGTCGTTCTGTACCTGTGCAATTACTGCCGGACCGTTGATGCCAATCACCTTCATGGCTATCACACCATCATCAAACAGAATGCTGTTGCCCACCTGCAGATCTTGTGCCAGGTTCTCGTAACTCACGTTCAGAATATCGTGTTCCGAGTCCATCTCCGGTCTTCCGAAGATTTTCACCACATCCCCAGTCTTGTATTCGATGGGAGTCTTACAGGCGGTAGTTCTTATTTCCGGTCCTTTGGTATCTATCAGTATGGCAATATGTCTCGACACCTTGCGAGTGTTGGCTATCACCTCCTTGATACCTTCGGGGGTGGCATGGGCAGTATTAATTCTCACCACATTCATCCCTGCATCAAACAGGCTTCTGATAAACTCCACATCACATCTTCTGTCGCTGATGGACGCCACGATTTTGGTTTGTTTCATGCTATTTTGCTTTGTGTTGACTTGTTTTGTCGGCAAAATTACTAAAAATTATACAGAAACCCACTATGAATGTGCAAAATATTGCCCAATGCCACCTCCGCAGAGGGCTACACTACTTCTTGGTTACTCTGAACCAGTCCACATTGGCAAAGCCTTTTACAGCCTTTCCTGCAGGCTGGGCAACCACCAGTCCCATCTTGGCACCAATCCATTTACCCTCGCGCATCTTAAACGGCTGTCCTACAGCAGTATATTTCTTTCCGTTCGTGCTGTACGCAAAGGTGAGATTACCACCTTCTTTCACCTGTAGTCTCAGATAAATGTCGCAATATAGGGCTGGTTCGTAGTTATACTTATCAGCATCGGTGGGCTTCAGGGTCGCAAGCACCTGTACTTCTTCTTTCTTGTTTTTGTCGGCAGACTTGCAGGTGCGCTGCTGCAACTGGAACTCGTCCCCCACTCTGCATACCACCAGCGCCGAATAGTCAAGTCCCATCATGATAAGACCGCCCATCTGTTGCTCTCCCTTGGCAGCCACGGTGAGATGGGTCGTTGCCACAAACTCGTCTGCAGGTGTCTTCTGCAGCAGCATGTTGGGCACGTTGAACAGGTTGTTGTCACCCTCTGCCACCTTATGGTTATAAAGTTTCATATAGCCGTAAGGTGTAGGCTGACCGAAAGTATGGTCGTAATTGGCCTGCCACTGCCACTGAAGTCCCAGCTTAGGCTGGTTGAACTCGTCGCTTTCCACAGGATTCTCCACCACCGTCTTGACCGAGGTCTTGGGCTTGTTATAGGTAATATAGGGTTCTCCGCAATATCCCTTGGCAGGCACCTTGCCCATCACAGGCCATCCGTCTTTCCATGTCACAGGCTGCAGATGCACCACGCGCCCGTAGCAACCCTTGTCCTGAAAGTGCATAAACCAGTCTTCGCCCTCTTGGGTGCGCACCCATCCGCCTTGGTGAGGACCATTGATGGCTGTACTGCCCTGAGCCATCACTATCTTATGTTCATATGGACCATATACATTCTTTGAGCGCATGGCAAGTTGCCAACCGGTAGGCACGCCACCAGCCGGAGACATAATCCAGTACCATCCGTCATGCTTGTAGAATTTCGGTCCCTCTGCCGTGCGGTGCTCGTTGTTACCGTCAAACACCAGTACGGGGTCACTGATGGCTTTGGTTCCGTCCGGAGTCAGCTCTCTCACACTGAGCACACTCTTGTAGCCTGCCCTACTGCCTGCCCATCCGTTCACCAGATAGCAGCGACCGTCGTCGTCCCACAGGGGCGAAGTGTCAATCATTCCCTTGCCTTCAATCACCCTCACCGGCTTTTCCCATTTTCCTGCGGGGTCTTTGGTCTTCACCATAAACACGCCTAAATCGGGGTCACCCCAATAGATATAGTACTCTCCGTTGTGATACCTGATACACGGAGCCCATACGCCTTTGCCATGAGCAGGAGTAGCGAATGTCTCTTTTGGTTCAAGTTCTGTGATGGCATACGACACCAGTTTCCAGTTCACCAGGTCTGTCGAGTGCAGGATGGGAAGTCCCGGAATACAGTTGAACGAGCTGGCAGTCATATAATAGTCTTTGCCAGATGCGCCCACGCATATATCAGGGTCACTATAATCTGCGTTGATTACCGGATTGGTGTAGGTTCCGTCACCATTGTCAGGGCACCATACCTGCGAGCGGTATTGTGCCACAGAAGTTACGGGCGTCATTGCCATTGCGAGGCAAGCCCACATCAGAATGTTTTTCTTCATAGTTTTCGTACTTTTAGTTGATATTGGTTGTTTTCATTAACTATTGTCATGCTCATTCTTATCTCATCATCGGTGCGGGGTGACATCGCCAAAGCCACATGCCCCATGGTAAGCCTCAGGTTTATCTCTACACAGGGATGTAATACAGCTTCGCCCGTTTCGGATTTCACCACCATCATATCCACACCGAAGGGACCCTCATAACGCTTTCCCCAGTCATTCGCCACAAACTGCCGGATATGTTCCGCTGTTCTGTCGAGTGCTTCTGCACTCACGTAAGGTTGCAGCATTTGGCGTTTGCAGTTCTCGGTAGCAAGCACGCTACCCGTATATTCGCCGTTATTGGTGGCAAAGAGCGAAAGTCCCAGATAATCCACAACACCCCTGCCGTTGCTGTAGAACTCCATGCCGAGGTCTGCAATCTTCCTGTAATAGGGTTCTACAATGACGCTTCCCTGTTTCTTCAGCAGATTCCTCACCCATCCCTGCTGATGCGGAGTCAACGTGCCATCCACAAATCGGATGCCTCTGCCGCTGCTACTCCACGGAGCTTTGAGCACCGCCTGTGACATGCCGGCGACCCAATCTTCCAGTTGTTCCAATGACGTTGCAGGAGGTAAATTCTTGAAAGAGACAAAACTATCTAACAGCCTTATAGCCTGCACTCTATGCGATAGTTCCTTGACTGTTTTCAGGTACTCCTTTGAAGGAAGTGAAGACTCGGGAACACCTGCTACTTGCAGTCGCTCGCATACCGCTTTGTCCCAGCCCCATGGCACCACCTTATCTATTTTTCCGACAGCAGGCAGCATGTCAGCCGAAACCAGTTGCGACTGTACGCCACAGCATACGCCCATCCTTGCCAAACGGGCACGTACCTTCTGCAAGCGTCCGCAGGCGCGTTCCACATCCTCTACCAGAACCACATCCTCTTTTCCTGCCAGAAAAGCCGGCAGAAAATCCAGGTCATGGCGCAAGGCGCGGGCAGCGTGGGGCGGTGTAAATCCCGGCTGTTCCTTGGCAAGAGCAATATCATGCTCGGGGTTAAAAACAAGCAAGTTCATCTTTGTTTTTCTATGATGTTGCGATAATGCACTGCAAAAATAATATTTTTTTTCAAATTTGCCATACAGAGTTTGCAAATTAAGAAGAATATCGTATCTTTGCATCACTAATTTGTCAGTTTACCGATAACTGGGATGGAGGCATTCTTTAGAACACACGCTTATTTGGTAGAACACACCAATGCTGCCATACGACGTACTTTGATGGATGAGATTGACTGGAATCATCGTCTCATCGGTATTAAAGGTACGCGCGGTGTGGGCAAGACTACGCTTCTATTGCAGTATGCGCGCGAACGCTACGGTGTGGCAGACCGCCAATGCCTGTATGTCAACATGAACAATTTCTATTTTCAATGTAGAGGCATAGCAGACTTTGCAGGAGAATTCTACCGTAATGGTGGCAGGGTACTTCTGATTGACCAAGTATTCAAGCAACCCGACTGGAGCCGTGAACTTCGCACCTGTTACGACAAATACCCCCATCTGCAGATTGTGTTTACCGGTTCGAGCGTCATGCGATTGAAAGACGAGAACCCAGAATTGGGAGGAATTGTGAAGAGCTACAACCTGCGTGGATTCTCATTCAGGGAATTCCTCAACTACAAATTAGGCACCAACTTCCAGCCGTTAACACTCAACGAGATTGTGAGCAGCCATGAGCAGCTCTGCAAGAAGATTCTGCCCCAGTGCTCCCCTTCCCAGTATTTCATGGACTACCTGCACCACGGGTTCTACCCTTTCTTCTCCGAGCACCGCAACTATTCGGAGAACCTGCTGAAGACCATGAACATGATGACCGAGGTGGATATCCTGCTCATCAAGCAGATAGAACTCAAATACCTCACCCGTATCAAACAGCTGTTCTATCTGTTGGCTCTCGGCGGCACAAAAGCTCCCAATATCAGTATGCTGGCAGAAGAGATACATACCAGTCGCGCTACGGTGATGAACTACATCAAGAACCTTGCCGATGCGCGGCTCATCAATATCATCTATCCCCTTGGGCAGTCTTATCCCAAGAAGCCGTCGAAAATCATGCTCCACAACACCAATCTGATGTATGCCATCTACCCTATCAAGGTAGAGACGCAGGAGCTGATGGAGACCTTCTTTGTCAATGCGCTGTGGAAAGACCATCTGGTAAACCGCGGCAGTAGGGACAACTGTTTTACTATTGACGGTTCCACAAAATACCGCATCTGTGATGCGCACGACAGTACCGCCACGGGGCGCACTGCTCCCGGCACCATCTACGCGCGCTACAACACGGAGATAGGAAAGGACAACAAGATTCCGTTATGGCTGTTCGGATTTCTTTATTGAGGACTTTGAGAACTCATTGAAGACCTTGAGGATTTATCGAGACAACAACAAATATAGGTTTTATTCATTATTATAACAAAACAAACAAAAAAATGGCTAAAGAAAAAAAATTTATCACTTGTGACGGTAATGAGGCTGCTGCACATGTAAGTTACATGTTTTCAGAAGTAGCTGCCATCTACCCCATTACCCCATCTTCACCCATGGCTGAGCATGTGGACGAGTGGGCTGCCCGCGGACGCAAGAACCTGTGGGGTCAAACAGTATCTGTACAGGAGATGCAGTCTGAGGGCGGTGCTGCCGGTGCCGTTCACGGTTCTCTGCAGGCTGGTGCGCTCACCACTACATTCACAGCATCACAGGGTCTGCTGCTCATGATCCCCAATATGTACAAGATTGCCGGTGAATTGCTTCCCTGCGTGTTCGATGTTTCCGCACGTACCTTGGCTTCACACTCTCTCTGTATCTTTGGTGACCATCAGGACGTGATGGCTTGCCGCCAGACCGGCTTTGCCATGCTTTGCGAAGGCTCTGTACAGGAGGTGATGGACCTCACTGCTGTGGCTCACTTGACTTCGTTGAAGACCTGGGTTCCCTTCGTAAACTTCTTCGACGGTTTCCGTACATCACACGAGTACCACAAGGTAGAGCTCATGGATCAGGAAGACATCCGTCCGCTCGTTGACGAGGAAGACGTAAAGCGTTTCCGCGACCGTGCCCTCACTCCCGAGCGTCCTCTCACACGCGGTACTGCCGAGAACCCCGAAACATTCTTCACCCATCGTGAGGCTTGCAACGAGTACTACGACAAAGTACCCGAAGTGGTTGAGAACTATCTGGCTGAGATTACAAAAATCACCGGTCGTGAGTATCACCTCTTCTCTTACTATGGAGCCGAGGATGCAGAGCGCATGATTATCCTCATGGGTAGTGCCACCGAGGCAGCCCGCGAGGCCATCGACTACCTCAACGCCAACGGCGAGAAGGTGGGTATGATCAGCGTTCACCTGTATCGTCCTTTCTCTGTAAAGCACCTGTTGGCTTCTGTTCCCGCTACGGTAAAGCGCATCGCTGTACTCGACCGTACCAAGGAGCCCGGCGCAGAAGGCGAGCCTCTGTACCTTGACGTGAAGAGCGCTTACTATGATGTAGAGAACCGTCCTCTCATCGTCGGCGGTCGCTACGGTTTGGGTTCACACGACACCACACCTGCACAGATCATCTCTGTATTCAACAACCTGGCTCTCCCCCAGCCCAAGAACCACTTCACCTTGGGTATCGTAGACGACGTGACCTTCACCAGCCTGCCTCAGGTAGAGGAAATGGCACTCGGCGGAGCCGGCATGTTCGAAGCCAAGTTCTTCGGTCTTGGTGCCGACGGTACTGTAGGTGCCAACAAGAACTCTGTGAAGATTATCGGTGACAATACCGACAAGTACTGCCAGGCTTACTTCTCTTACGACTCCAAGAAATCAGGCGGTTTCACCTGCTCTCACCTGCGTTTTGGCGATACACCTATCCGCTCTACCTATCTGGTGAACACTCCTAACTTCGTGGCTTGTCACGTACAGGCTTACCTGCACATGTACGATGTGACACGCGGTCTGCAGAAGAACGGAACCTTCCTGCTCAACACCATCTTCGATGGAGAGGAACTGGTGAACTTCATCCCCAACAAGGTGAAGAGATACTTCGCACAGAACAATATCACCGTTTACTATATCAACGCTACCAAGATTGCACAGGAGATTGGTCTGGGCAACCGTACCAACACCATTCTGCAGAGTGCCTTCTTCCGCATCACCGGCGTTATCCCCGTAGAACTCGCAGTGGAGAAGATGAAGGCCGCTATCGTGAAGAGCTACGGCAAGAAGGGCGAAGACGTGGTGAACATGAACTATGCTGCTGTTGACCGCGGTGGAGAATACAAGCAGCTTGCCATCGACGCTGCATGGGCTAACCTGGCTGACGACGCTGTAGTGGAAGACGACGCTCCCGCATTTGTGAAGGAGCTGGTTCGCCCCATCAACGCACAGGCTGGCGACTTGCTCAAGGTTTCTGACTTCATCAAGCACGATACCGTTGACGGTAGCTGGCAGGTAGGCACCGCCGCTTACGAGAAGCGTGGTGTAGAGGCATTCGTACCTGAGTGGAATGCTGAGAACTGTATCCAGTGTAACAAGTGTGCTTATGTATGTCCTCACGCTGCCATCCGTCCGTTCGTCCTCACCGATGAGGAACTGAAGGGCTTCGAGGGCACCACTCTCGAGATGAAGGCACCTGCTGCCATGAAGGGCATGCACTTCGTTATCGAGCCTTCTGTACTCGACTGCTTGGGTTGCGGCAACTGTGCCGACGTATGTCCCGGCAATCCCAAACTGGGCAAGGCTCTCACCATGGTTCCGTTCAACCCCGATGCAGAAGCCATGAAGGCAGAAGCAGCCAACTGGGAATACCTGGTGAAGAAGGTGACCAGCAAGCAAGACCTTGTAGATATCAAGAGCAACGTGAAGAACTCTCAGTTTGCACAGCCTCTCTTCGAGTTCTCTGGTGCATGCTCCGGATGTGGTGAGACTCCTTATGTGAAGCTCATCTCCCAGCTCTTCGGTGACCGTCAGATGATTGCCAACGCAACCGGTTGTTCTTCTATCTACTCTGCTTCTATTCCTTCTACTCCCTACTGCACCAACGCCAAGGGTCAGGGTCCTGCATTCGACAACTCACTGTTCGAGGACTTCTGCGAGTTCGGTCTCGGTATGGTATTGGGTAACAAGAAGATGAAGGAGCGCATCGTGATGCTTCTCAACCAGATGATCGAGAGCGACAAGGCTTCTGAGGAATACAAGGAAGCTGCCCGTCAGTGGATTGCCGCCAAGGATGATGCTGATGGTTCCAAGGCTGCTGCTGCAGTGCTCAAGCCACTCATCGCCGAGAGTGCCGCTAAGGGTTGTCCCGTTTGCAAGGAATTGCAGACCCTCGACCACTATCTGGTGAAGCGTAGCCAGTGGATTATCGGTGGTGACGGTGCTTCTTACGATATCGGTTACGGTGGTCTTGACCACGTGATCGCTACTGGTGAGGATGTGAACATCTTCGTTATCGATACCGAGGTTTACTCCAACACCGGTGGTCAGGCTTCCAAGGCTACTCCGTTGGGCGCCATCGCACAGTTTGCCGCTCAGGGCAAGCGCATCCGCAAGAAGGATTTGGGTATGATTGCCACCACCTACGGTTACGTTTATGTGGCACAGATTGCCATGGGCGCAGACCAGGCACAGTGTCTCAAGGCTATCCGCGAGGCTGAGGCTTATCCCGGACCTTCACTCGTTATCGCTTATGCTCCCTGTATCAACCACGGTCTGAAGGCCAAGGGCGGTATGGGCAAGAGCCAGGCTGAAGAGGCTAAGGCTGTAGAGTGCGGTTACTGGCACCTGTGGCGTTACAATCCCCAGTTGGCAGAAGAGGGCAAGAATCCGTTCTCTCTCGACTCTAAAGAGCCCGACTGGAGCAAGTTCCATGACTTCCTCATGGGCGAGGTACGCTACCTCTCTGTCAAGAAGGCTTATCCCAACGAGGCAGAAGAGCTCTTCGCTGAGGCACAGGCAATGGCAAAGAAGCGCTACCAGAGCTATGTGCGCCAGACCAAGATGGATTGGAGCGAGGAATAACAACACGCTACTACATCAAATAGTATAGCATTCAAGAGGGTTGCTCCGCTGGGGCAACCCTCTTTTCATTGACAAGAAACCAGTCCTGTACAGGGCGAAAAAAAGTAGTGAAGAATCCTCCGACTCTTCACTACCCTTTTTATTTAACGTGAGTTCGATGAATTCACATGATTGTTTTGCCATGACTGCTTGCTGATGATTTGTGCGCACTCACGTTATTTACTGATATTATTTGCAGATAATCTTCTTCGTCTGACCATTACTCATGCGGATGATATTCGCTCCTTGACGGAGTGTTGATATACGGGAACCGCAGATGGAATAGATAGCCTCCATGGTGCTCTCAACAGGTCTTGACAACTCCACGATGCTTGATGCGGGATAGTCATCAACTGAAGCTTTCCGGCTCAATCCGCCATATTCGTTGACAGCCTGCAGTTGCCAGTTATCATCTTCTGTATAGCCTTCGAATGAGGTGGAAGTGGTGAATGCCACAACCTCGTCATTCTTTGTCACAACATAACAGATGGCATAGGGTACTGCATCCCAAGTGAGCGTGGTGCCGTTTGACTTTACGACAGGCATGTCGCATGGTTCGCACAACAGGTCAGGCTGCCAGTTGTCGTCACCACCCATCACATTTTTTAGGGTATATTGCGCAGCCTCTTCATCAGTGAGGAAGTTCTTGACATCGAATTTCTCCACTTTCTCTCCTGTACTGCCGTCTGTATAGTAGTAGTATGTCTCGCGCTGTGACAGGTCAAGCGGATCTCCATTGGCATCTACCGTATTGTAGTCTGCCCAAAGTTCCGGCAATCCTCCCATAGTGTTATACCAACCTTTGGCAGGAATGGGGACAAAGGTCTGTGTATTGATGAACACGGTCTTGGGGGTTCCATGCCAGGGGCGTCCGAGCCATACGTCAGTAACGTTAAGCGTGTTGCCAGTCTGGAAATCCTTTCCGGGACGTATGATATTGTTTTGGAACACATATCCCCATTTCGTATCGGCAGTATGATATGGAGCCACGATATAGCCACCGCTCGGACGGTTGATCTCTATGGTATCGCCATCAAGATAGACATCGCCACCATTATATATGAAGTCAACGGCTCCCTCAATGAGCGAGTTCTTGATATAGTGACGGTTTTTCTGCGTTGATGTAGTAATCCATGTGTCCTGATAAGAGAGCAGAGCCACATTGTTCAAGGCTACACGGTCGGCCACGGTGTTCAATGCCAGAGCCTGAGGACCGGCCTGTTTCTCATGTCCATAGCTATTTTCCAACGTAATGTTCTCGAAGAAGGTGTTGGCACCCTTCACCACTACCGTTGCACCTGGATCCACACTATATGCGTTTTCGCCACCACAGAGTCTGTTGTCGTAAATGACAGTCTTGTCACGGTCCTGTCCGATAATGTGCAGATATGGCTTAGCAGCCGGTATGTCTATGTGCTCATTGTACCTGCCGTTCTTCACGAAGATGAGGTACGGTGTACCACGTCCTGCGGGTGCATTGTCAATAGTTGCCTGCAGGGTTTCATAGTCACCGCTGCCGTCCTGTGCCACTACTGCATCATACAGACGTGCCTCGGGCTGCTGTCGCTCCATGGTAGTAAAGGTTATTTCCGTCTTGGCAACTGCATTGCCACTGCGCGAAGTAAGTACGCCCTCGGGCATTACAAACGTATATTGCGTGTTGTACTTAAGTCCACCATATTTGAAGATGGCACTCTTGCCACTGACAATAGGCACTATCTCCTCGCCATTTAATGTGGCTGAACCAATGCCTGCCTTGATTTTCTTCTCGAAGTTAAGGATAACCGAACCATTACGCGATACTCCCGTGGCACCTTGAGCAGGATTGCTCGACACCAAAGCGGCTTGCTCGTCGGCCATGGCTCCCGCGTCGGCCAATACGAATATCTCGGCTATCGACGTGCCGTCATAGTCGCTTGCCACACCTACCTTTTCACTGGTGCGGTCGGGCATCCAGCGTATATATACGCGTTCCTGGTCGTTGGCATCGTCTGGCAAGGCAAACTCCTTTGGACCGTCCCAACCGCGGTATGGAGGATTAAACTCACCTATCTTATTGAATGTGACGCCACCGTCGATGGAGTACTCCACGTTGTTGACTGAATATGTGTTATAGTCATCACCTATGCAACTGGAGATAACCAGGTTCTGGTAGCCCTTCGAAGAGAAGGAAATCTCCCAGTACCATTCCTCGCTAAGGAACTTCCAGATGCGGGCGGCATACTTTCCGTTCTCCTGTCCGTTACCAATGCCGCGTGTGAGCCAGCTTGAGGTAGTTCCATCCGCCTTGCGCAAGGAGAGCATACCGGCATTCTCCGAGTCGGCCTTGTAATCTGCTGCGCGGTCTTTGGAAGGCTGGTCATAATAGAGGTCCCAACCCACGATATAGTCAACGCATGAGAAGTTGGCTGTAAGGTTCTTTTCGCCGTCCATCCTGACAGTGCGCTCCATATCGGTCGAGTTGTCCTCCCAATTGGTGAAGGTGAGGATGCGGTTGTTCACGGCTGTTAGTTTCACTTCCGTGCCCACCTCATACCAGTGTATGCCATTCACGATGTAGCCTTCAGGCTGCAACTGTACGAGGTTGTCGTTGGCGCCGCCTTCGAGTTGAAGGTTCAGGGCGTAGGTCTCCACTTTGTCGTAGGAAGCCACGAGAGTGGTATTGGCGCTAATGTCGAAAGTATATGGGTTCTGTGTAGATACCTCGTTGCCCTGCTCGTCTGTCCAGGCCTTAAAGTGATAACCGAAATTCTCAGTGGCACTGACCGTAATGGTTGTGCCCTCATCAAACTCGCCGCCGGCGGGCGACATAGACACTTTGCCCGCATTGTCCATACCCAGTTTTGCACTCATCGTATATACGGGCACTGCTTCAATCTGTCCTGCCACATCGCCTGTGATAACCACGTCGCTGAAAGCATATTGCTTGTTGTTGGCAACGTTCATAATATATATCTTCACATACAGTATGTCATCTGTTGAGGGAATACCACTCAGGTCAAACGTATGGTTGGAGACATAGGGGGCTTCTTTTGCCAACTGTGGTGTGATACTCTCACCTACAACTGTCTCCTGACTGCCACTTACAACAACCACATCAAACTTACCTCCGTTGGTTCCTACCCTTGAGGCATTGAATGAGAGCTGCTTCGGGGTGAAGGTCAGGGCCTTCTTGGGTTTCAGTGTGAATACAAGTGCATTGGCCTCTTCGCGTGCCCCCGCCACTTCGGTGGGTTGGAACATCAGTCGGCTAACACCACCGTCAGTACGTACGCCCTTTTCCTCCAGTTTGTCGCCCCATGACAGTTCCGCTACAGAGAACAGTCCATCTTTAGAAGTTGCGGCAGCTGTCACGGCAGGACTTGCCTTCAGTTCCCATGTAGCGGTGAAATCCTTTTCGGCAATGCTTTCCTGCGCCAATACTGTCATCGGCAGCAGGGCGAGTAAGGCAACCAGCAATCGCGATAAATAATTGTTTTTGACTTGCATAATTGTTTTTTGATTTGTTATT
>CALZXH010000038.1 GCA_945830055.1 uncultured Prevotella sp. | reverse complement strand
AATTATACCATGGCACTCAAAATCTATATGAATACGAAGCAGTATGATTCGGCTTTTATCTTTGCGGAAAGACTGTTGACGGTTGGCACGTTACAGGCAAGACAGACGGCCAACAGATGTCTGACGGAATTGTATCTGAGAGAAAACAGGTATGATGAATCGTTGGAATGTCTGAATCGCTACTACAGGTTGACGGATTCTGTGAAAAAGGTGACGGCAACTGAAGCCTTGTGCAGAATGAATGCTTTGTATAATTACAACAAGAGGGAAAAGGAAAACCTGAAGTTAAAGGCCGACAATGCCCGCTTTGTCTCGGTCTTCAGTCTTGTTTCTGCAGTATGCATCATATTGGTGTTTGTTCTTGTTCTTCAGATACGAAGGAACAGGAAAAGACGAAAAATACAGATGGAACGCCTGTTGAAATTAAGAAAGGAACTGTTTGAAAAGAGTGAGGAATTCGTTCAGAAAAACAGTATCAAGATAACAGAGTTGGAAAACAGGCTCAATGAAGTGTCAAGCGAGAACCATCTGCTGATAGATGAGTTGGAAAAACAACGGCAGAATCTGGTCATGGCCAATGAGATGGCGACGGTGGTCATCAGAAGACAGAATACGGTAAGAGCCAGAATTGCTGCCTCAAGCATTTATTCGGTTGTCCATGGGTATATAAGGAAAGGGAAAGTATTGTCAGAAAATCAGTGGAATGCCTTGGATGAAATGCTAAATCAAGAAATAGAAAATTTCAAGTCAAAGATATACGGTTTGCATCATATAAGTGTACATGAGTACAGACTGTGTCTTCTCATCGCCTTGGACATAACCCCGAAAGAAATGGGTTCTCTGATGGGATGTAGTTCCAGCGCAATCTCAAAGGCACGTACACGTATGCAGGAAAAATTCTTTGGTGACAAAGGAAATGCAAAAGATTTTGATGCTTTTATCAAGTCTCTGTAAACCAAATTGTTTTGTTTGTTTTGTCACTTCTTTGTCAGTTATATACATAATTGTCAATTTATTGTCAGTCTCCCTTCTTGTCTGTTATACCATACTGGATTAATTTTGCAGTATGTAACGAATTAAGTAACAGTCAAATTTAAGAACATGAGAAAAAAAGTTATTGTTAAGTGTAATTGCTTGTGTACATATTGTTTGTGTGCAAGGTCAAACAAAAAGTGTTTATTTAGTTGAAGATGAGTTGACAACGATGAAGCATGATTATGAGTGCCCGAAAGTAACCTACGATGAAACTCATATAGAATTGCAATCGGCAACATGTATCTGAATAGTGATAACACAATAAACTATGATGTCCTTTTGACCGATTGTGCAAGATTTGCAGAAGAAATAGATTCCACGCAGTATGATAGTACCTCAATATCCTCATGTATGCCGTTAATGGTGGAACAGGTGAGAATGATAGAAAAGAGTGCCTATGAATTTGAAAAAGGGAGTAGTGAAACAATAGAAGATTTGTATAATATTATGTACGACAATATTGTTAAAGTTTGTCCCATCAGTAGAGAAGAATATGAACAATGCATGACGATTGATTTAAAATTGGGAGCTACATATGCAAGTTTAGATCCTGAGTCTGCAAAACAATGTGAACGTGAAATAGATTTGACGATAGAGTCTTCAAAACTAAATGATGATGTAAAAGAGAATTTGAGGTCATCAAATAGCGTAGTGGCTAATTCGGCAATTATATGGAATCAATTAAGTAAATAATCACTTTTTCCTTTGTTAATAGGAGTGATTGTTGGCATAGAAAATGCGGATTTTTCTTTAATGTAATGTAGATGTTGTATTGTTCCAAATCGGTCATTAGCGTTACGATGATAACGCCTTATATTTTGAATAGATGTTTTTTTCGTTTTGAGAGTGCAATGGAGTTCCATTGTGACCGATATACGGAAATACAGATGAAATAACAAACGTGTTTGCACGTAACAGGCTAATGAACGATTCGGAATGATATATTTTGATTATCAGCAGATTTATGTATAAACAGATGATATGGAACGTATGAAAAACAAGATTTTTGAGAAAAAGGATGAGCCGATCAAGCTTCCTGACTGGGTGATATTGGCCGCTCTCGCTTTTTATGGGATGGGAAAGGCATCCATGTTGCCTCCCAGTATGATGGAACTGAGTGCGAAGATATGGGATTATCTATGGTATGGTGTCTTTGCACTCACCATTGTCAGGGAAATCTGGATTCTGGTTGGCGTGCTGAGAGACAAGACGGTTGATTATGACCTCGACAGATATTGGATTTATTTCTCCATCTTCAGATGTGTTCTTATTAGCGGCATTTGTGTTCTACTTGCGCTTTTGTGAAATCAACTCTGCCATTGCCTTTTCTTTGTCTTCGCAGTTGCAAAATCAAGGATTGGTGGATTACTATCAGATTTGTGATGTCAAAAAGGCATTAACTTTGTGATGTTCAAAAGGCATCAAGTGAAACACTGTTGAACGGGGAGGCGGAAGAAAGGAAAAAGGCCCCACCCGACCTCCCCAAGGGGAGGAGAAAGAAACATGAACGCAGCAGTTCAATGGAGAGATAAGTGGCTGATGATGAGTGGATAATTGGCGTTCTGAAAAGATGCCAAAGGCTTATCAACTTCCAAGGCAAATTGGGGTGATTTCTAAAATGGTGCGTTTTGCATTCCAAAATGGTGCGTTTTGCGTCCTAAAATGGTGCGTTTTGCGTTCTAAAATGGTGCGTTTTGCAAAACGACCTGCAGAGGGCATCCTCTATGGGCTGTGTGCCGCTGAATCCGCCAGTGTGATGGAAGGCAACGGCCGCCTGCAGGGTGCTGTCTATTCCCCTTGGCAGCACCATGCTGCCCTGTGCCATGCCCGTGGCGGTGCCTGTCAGCATCAGTGTTGCGACCAGAATGCGGTGTGTCAGTTGTGTTGTCATGTGCTTTTTCAGAACATCTGTTCGTCGATGATATTTTCGGTCTTGTCAATATAAAACTCACCATCTTCCCGAATAGTCTCGGCATGATGCGTTTATGTGGTTTTTTCTGCCGTAAAGTTACACCAAAAACGCCAACTGACAAAGAAAAATGCGGGTTAATCCGCTTGGATTCTCCCAATGAGCGAAGCCTCTGCTGTCCTTGTAGAGGGGGAAGAAGAGACACTTCATCCACGCGTCACCCCATTAAGAATTGTTGTTAGATAAATAAAAAAGTGGCTTCAAAGCAAGGCGCCTCTCTGTCAGGAAGAGCGGTTTTGTGAAGGTGCTTCCCTATGGAAATACAGACCCTTTCTGCCCAAAGCAGTGCGCATTCTGCACGGAACACTAACGCATTCTGGCCGAGAAACTAACTGTTTCTCGTGGGAAACACAAACTGAAACTGCCTTCTTCGGAGTGTAAGATCATCAGAATGGGATGCCCATTCCCCACCTTTTGCGACAAGGAACATGCCTAACCACCCAATTATTTCACATAACTCACCGATTTTTAATCTGCTCTATATGATGGCAAACAAAAGTGATGAAGTCAGGGGGTGGGGGCTTTATCGAAAAAAACGGGGTGCCTTCCTTGCGGAAAGCACCCCAAACGGGTTTATTCGTTACCTTTCGGAACGATTAGTTTAAAGCATCAGCCAATTCAGCGCCTGCCTTGAACTTAGCAACTTTCTTGGCAGCGATGGTGATTTTCTCTTTGGTTGCGGGGTTGATGCCTTCGCGGGCGGGGCGCTCGGCAACGCTGAAGGTGCCAAAACCTACCAAAGCAATCTTGTCACCTGCCACGAGTGCATCCTTTACTGCTGCAACAGTAGCGTCAAGTGCCTTCTTGGCATCAGCCTTTGACAAACCTGCTCCGGCTGCAATCTTCTCGATCAATTCTGTCTTGTTCATAAAAATAGATTTATTAAAATGGTTATTGTTTTAGAGTGTGTTTCCCTAACTTTTCAGAATATGTAAATGCTTGATTTACTTGGCAAATATACTGTAAACATTCAGAATAACAAACAAAAAATGAAAAAAAAACTCATTTTTAGGCAAAAATAGTGCCTGAAGCCGCTTTTTACAATGGATTGAGGATTATTTTTAGTATTTTTGCCACCCGATTACGTATCGGAAACCGTTCAATAAACAGCAACGCAAGATGTTTAGAATACCTGTTATCACAAAAAACCTGCTGATAATTAACCTTTTGTTTTTTATCGCGTCGTGGGTGTTGGAGGCTCGTGGAGTCTATCTGTCATCAATAGGCGGCTTGCATTTCTTTTTGGCTCCAGATTTCGCCCTGTACCAGTTTGTCACCTATCAGTTCCTCCACTCGGGCTTTACCCACCTTTTCTTCAATATGTTTGCCCTTTGGATGTTTGGCGGGGTAATAGAGAGTGTGTGGGGTGCTCGCCGTTTTTTGTTCTACTATATCGTATGTGGCATCTTTGCCGGTTTGATGCAGGAGGGGGCACAGTTCCTGCATTTCCTGTTCGTGCTGCAGGACAGCAATCCCTCTATAGGCATGGTGCAGGCACTGGAGATGGCTCCGGTGTACGGACCGCAACTCAATACCTGGACCACTATTGGTGCCTCGGGTGCTGTATATAGTGTGCTATTGGCATTCGGTATGCTCTTCCCTGACAACCGAATCTTCATTTTCCCTCTGCCAGTGCCTATCAAAGCCAAGTGGTTTGTCCTCTTCTATGTTGTCATCGAGGCATTTTCCGCTATCAGCAGTCCTGGCGACGGGGTGGCTCACACCGCGCATTTGGGAGGTATGCTGTGCGGATTCATGTTGATACGTTATTGGCGCAGACATCCCGGCAATTTCGATGCCACGGTGGGGCAAGATTTCTTTAGTGGCATGAAGCAACGCTTTGACAAGATGAAAAAAGAGCATCAAGCTCGGATGAAAGTGGAACAGCCGCAGCGAGATAAAGATGACTGGGAGTATAATGCCCGCAAGAGAGCTAATCAGGAACGAATTGATGAGATTCTCGACAAGATAAGGCGTTCGGGCTATGACAGTTTGACGAAAGAAGAGAAACGCGAACTCTTTGACAGTACCAAACAATAGGCATTTTTCAGTCTATTCACGGCAGGAGCAATGATAAAGCAACTCAAGTCCATAACCGTCAACATAGTGGCAGGTGCCAATACTTGTGTGGTGCTGCTGATGCTGATAACGGCATACAGTGACCATTTCAATCCGGTAGATCATGCCTTGTTGTCTGTATTGGGGCTGGGCTTTCCTGTGATGCTGTCCGTCAGTATGTGTTTTGTCTTTTTCTGGGCAATATTCAAGCGGCGTTACATCCTTATCTCCTTTGTGGGCTATCTGCTTGTTATCCCTTCCATTCGTGTGTACGTTCCGTATAATATGTCCAGCGAAACCATTCCGCAGGGGAGCATCAAGGTGCTGTCATACAATGTGCAGGCTTATACAGGTGCTCCGCGCTATACTGACTGTTTTGATACGATTATCAGTTATGTGAAGCAGTGTGATGCTGATATCGTGTGTATTCAGGAAGACATGAATTCAATTCATGACACACGTGCCGAGTGGGGCAGACTCTATGCTTATTGCGACACCTTGTTGGTGAGTCAGCCCAGCGCGGGTAATGGCATAGGGCTCTATTCCCGCTATCCCATCCTGCGCCGCGAGCGCATTCTCTATCCCTCGCTTGCCAACATGAGCGTGGCTTATTTCCTGCAAAAAGGCAGAGATACCATCATCGTTATCAACAACCACTTGGAAAGTAACCATCTTTCGGTAATAGAACGTGAAGGCTATAGGGAACTTATCAAGGGAGATATGTCGAAAGAGGAGGCTAAGAAACAGTCAAGAAAACTGATAGACAAACTCACTGATGCTGCTGTAATCAGGGCTCCGCAAGCAGATTCTGTTGCAGCTTTCATTAGGAAACACAGTGGCTACCCTATCATTGTGTGCGGTGATTTCAATGATAATCCCATTTCCTATGCCCGTCGCACCATTGCCCATGATCTCACAGACTGTTATGTGGCAACTGCCAAAGGTGTGGGATGGTCGTATAATCAAAAGGGATTTTATGTGCGAATTGATAATATTTTGTGCTCTTCCCATTTCAAACCTTATAACTGTAAGGTAGACAAGAAAATAGATGCTTCAGACCATTATCCTATCTTCTGCTGGCTGAAATTGCAGGATACAGATGCTAAAAAATCAAGAAAATAAGAAGTAAATTCGTCGGTATGTAAAAAAATAACTATATTTGCAGGCTGAAATGCGAAATGGCGAAACAATAATCAAAAAATAACATAATTATTAAAATGCAAAACAAAGGAATCGTAAAGTTAGTCGCATGGGCTCTTGTGCTGATATGCGTGTTCTACTTGTCCTTCTCCTTCGTGACCAGTCACCACGACAATAAGGCGGCTGCCATGGGCGAGGAGGCTGGAAAGGAATACATCGACTCGATCATGAACGAGAAAGTGTATTTCTTTGGCATGTACACCTACAAGCAGTGCCGTGAGATGAAAATCGGACTCGGACTTGACCTTAAAGGTGGTATGAACGTAATCCTTGAGGTGTCTGTGCCCGATGTGGTGGCTGTACTTGCCGATCACAAGAAAGATGCTGCCTTCACCAAGTCTATGGAACAGGCAAAGAAAGAGGAAGAAACCAGTCAGTCTGACTTCATTTCACTCTTTATCAAGTACTACAAACAGAATGCACCGGGTCATCGTTTGGCAGAAGTGTTTGCTACCCAGCAGATGAAGGGCAAGGTGAGCACACAAAGTAGCGATGAGGAAGTGGAGCGTGCACTGCGTGCAGAGGTGCAGAGTGCTGTAGACAACTCTTTCAATGTGGTGCGTAACCGTATTGACAAGTTTGGCGTGGTACAGCCTAATATCCAGAAACTGGAAGGACGTGACGGACGTATCATGGTAGAAATGCCGGGTATTAAAGAGCCTGAGCGTGTACGCAAACTGTTGCAGGGAAGTGCCAACTTGGAGTTCTGGGAAACCTACAACAGTCAGGAGATTGTACCTGCACTGATTCGTCTGGACACCAAATATGCTGCCATGGGTGGCAACGCAGATACTACTGCCGTAGCTGCCAATGACTCTGTTGCTGCAGATACTGCTGCCGCTGCTCCCGCCAAGGAAGGACTTGCCGCTGCAATCGCTGCCAAGAAAGACAACAAGAAAGCCGCTCTTGATGTAGCCGCACAAGAGGCCGAGATGAAGAGCATGCACCCGCTCACTACACTTTTGCAGCTGATGCAGGGACAGGCACTGAGCACGGTAGGTTATGCACTGGCTCGTGATACTGCCGAGGTGAATGCTATCCTGCATTCAGATGTGGCTGCTACCATTATTCCTAACGATTGCAAACTGTTGTGGAGTGCCAAACCTTATGCTTCTTCCAAGAAAGGCGATGTGTTTGAATTGCATGCTATTAAGGTTACCGAGCCTTCAGGACGTGCTCCGCTGGAGGGTGATGTTATCACTTCTGCCAAGGACGAGTTCGACCAGATGAACCATCCCTGTGTGTCTATGCAGATGAACTCTGATGGCGCACGCCGTTGGGCGCAGCTTACCAAGATGAACATTGGTCGTGCTGTAGCTATCGTACTCGATGACGCCGTGTATAGCGCTCCCCGTGTCAACGGAGAGATTGCCGGAGGAAACTCTCAGATTACAGGTAACTTCACCATTGAAGATACCAAAGACCTTGCCAATACCTTGAACTCTGGTAAGATGCCGGCTCCTACCCGCATCGTACAGGAAGAGGTGGTTGGTCCTTCTCTCGGTGCACAGTCTATCCAGCAGGGTTTCATCTCATTCATCGTGGCATTCATCCTGCTTGCCATCTTCATGATTGTGCTTTACAATTGGGTGCCCGGTATCGTAGCAGACTGTGCCTTGTTGCTCAACCTGTTCTTTACCTTGGGAATTCTTACTTCGTTCCAGGCAGCGCTCACCATGCCGGGTATTGCTGGTATCGTGCTGTCTTTGGGTATGGCTGTGGATGCCAATGTGCTTATCTATGAGCGTACCAAGGAGGAGCTTCATAACGGACTGAATGTGCGTGATGCATTGAGCAAGGGTTATTCCAATGCCTTCTCTGCCATCTTCGACTCCAACCTCACCTCTATCATCACAGGTATTATCCTGTATGTGTTCGGTACAGGTCCTATCCGTGGTTTTGCCACCACATTGATTATAGGTATCTGCTGCTCGTTCTTTACAGCAGTGTTCCTTACTCGTCTGGTTTATGAAAACCGTCTGTCCAAGGACAAGTGGCGCAAGCTTACCTTTACCACTTCGTTCTCGCGCAATATGATGCAGAACACCAAGTTCAACTTCATGGGTACCTATCGCCGTACTTTCACCATTTGGGGTATTGCTGCAGTAGCCTTTATCTGCTGTCTCGGTGTACGCGGTCTGAGCAAGAGTATCGACTTCACCGGTGGTAGAAACTACGTGGTTACTCTTGATAAGGCAGTAGCTGTAGAGGATGTGCGCGAGGTACTTGCCAACAGCTTCGTGAACACCATGGGCGAAAACCAGGGCAAGCCTGCCAACACCAGTGTGATTGCATTGGGTACTGACGGCAAGACAGTGCGTATCTCTACCAACTGGGATATTGAGTCCAACGATCCTACGGTGGATGACAAGGCAGAGACGATTCTCTACAACGCCTTGAAGGGTGCGCAACTTGTGTCTCAGGCAAGTGTGGAATCGTTCAAGAACCCCGACGTGCGTGAGGGTGGCTCTATCATCAGCAGTACCAAGGTGGGTCCCTCTGTGGCAAAAGACATCACTTATGGCGCTATCGTCAGCGTGCTCTTTGCCTTGGTTGCCATCTTTATCTATATCCTCATCCGCTTCCACAACGTGGCATTCTCCATCGGTTCTGTGGTGGCTCTGGCACTTGATACCCTGATTGTAATAGGTATTTACTCTGCCTGCTGGGGATGGTTGCCCATCTCACTCGAGATTGACCAGACTTTCATTGGTGCTATCCTTACGGTGATTGGTTACTCCATCAACGACAAGGTGGTGGTATTCGACCGTGTGCGTGAGAACATCCAACTCTATGGCAAGCGTGACCGTCAGGATATCTTCAACGGCTCACTCAACCAGACCTTGGCACGTACCATCAACACCTCTGTCACCACGCTGATTGTGTTGCTCTGTATCTTCTTCCTCGGAGGTAACAGCATCCGCAGCTTCTCGTTTGCGATGATTCTTGGTGTGATATTCGGTACACTTTCTTCTATTTTCGTTGCTGCACCTGTGGCTTATCTCACTATGGGCAAGAAGATCAAGGAAGACAAGGAATAAAAACAAACCTTTTCCTGCCGGATTTATTGACAGGAAGATTGAAGATATATTGAACCGAAGGGCGTTAGTCGTCCTTCGGTTCAATGTTTTGGTATGGCGGCTAATACTCCTTTTGACTTCATGAGGGTTCTGTGATTCTGCCTTAAATAATATAAATCCGGGTGTATTTCGTTGCATTTATGAAAAATGTGCGTAACTTTACACTCTCATCAAAACAGAAACGGCCATGAAAGAAAGAAGTGGAGTGATACCGGCGGCGCTGATAGCGCTCAGTATTGTAGTCTTGGGATACTGTATCAAGGCGGGTATTGAAAATCTTGCCAACAAGGACCGTAAGGTTACTGTCAAGGGATTGTCAGAAAAGGAGGTGGAGGCGGATAAGGTAACTTGGCCTATTCTCTACAAGGAGATAGGCGATGATCTGCCAGTATTGTACAGTAACATCGCCCATGCGCAGCAAATCATAAAAAACTTCCTCAAGTCCAATGGGATAAAAGAAGAGGAAATCAACATGAATGCGCCTGTGGTGATAGATATGAATGCAGAGCGATACTCCAGTGAGCAACGCTCCTATCGTTACAATATCACTGCCATCATCACCGTTACCTCCCACCGTGTAAAGCAGGTACGCAGTATCATAGCCCGCCAGGGTGAACTGCTGAAGCAGGGTGTAGCCATTGTTGATGGCGGTTATGAGAATCCTGTCAAGTACGAATACGTGTCGTTTACTGACATGAAGCAGCAAATGATGCAGGAGGCCATCGGCAATGCCGAAAAGACCGCCCAGCAGTTTGCCGAGAACAGCAAGAGTACCCTTGACAAGATAATCAGTGCTGACCAAGGCCAGTTCTCCATTGATGACCGTGATTCCAACACTCCTTATATCAAGAAGGTCAGGGTAGTGACAACAGTGACGTACTCACTGAAGGATTGATTCTATTCCTCGCTCTTCACTTCATACACTACTCCGTATTGTGGTGTGTAGGTGTTTTCAAGGAGTACTGTCACCATGCCGTATTTGGTTTGGAAGCGTGCCTCTTTATGGTCTTCCGAGTTGAAGGGCATTTCGGGGTGCGCATTGATTTCCTCCAGGAACCTGTCATAGGTTGCTTTGAACAGGTTGCGGGTGGAGTCGTTGTATGTGGCTTCATACGACTCTTGGATGGAGGATATGGTCTCGTTCTGGTGGTTTATTACTACGCGCATGGCTGTGCCCGGCTTGTACAGCATGATTTGTCCGTTTACGGCAGTGTCAAGTACCAGTCCGCGTGCCATCAAGGTGTCTTGCATCGCCTTTGCGGGAATGCCCATGGAAATGCCCTGATAGGTGAGATACTTCTTCTCGCTGCTGCACGCACACAAAGCCATAGCTGCAGCCGTTGCAATCAATAGTTTTTTCATTGTATAAAGAAATTTGTTGTTTTGTTTCTGATCTGTATGCTTGTCTTGACTGTTTGGTTACCGGCATGGATTTTTACACATACTCCAGTGCCTGCTGCTTGCCTGTGAGTACGCAGTAGGCGTTGAATGCCAGCGAGCCTATTTCGTTCTCTCCCGGCATTACTACCACAGGTGCCAGAAAAGAGATGCGCTCGGTGAGCAGCGACACGCAGTAATTGCTGTGTGCTACTCCGCCTGTGAGGATGATGGCACATTCCTTGCCGTGCAGAGCCACGTGCATGGCACCGATCTGTTTCGCTACGGTGTAGAGCATGGCATGCAGGGCTGAGCGGTAGGGTTCGTTGCCTAGTTCTGCCTCGGCAGCGATGGTTATCATATCGTTGGTGCCCGTATATGCCAGCAGTCCTCCGGCACCGTGTATCATCTTGTGAATCTGCTTGCTGCTGTATTTCCCGCTGAAGCACATATCCACCAGTTGCCCTGCTGGTAGTGTTCCTGCGCGTTCGGTGGAGAAGGGACCTTCTCCGTCCAGTGCATTGTTCACATCAATCACCTGTCCGTGGCAATGGGCGCTGATGGAGATGCCGCCTCCCAAATGTGCTACGATGAGGTCAATATCCTCATAACGGGCTTGTATGCTTGCGGCATATTGACGCGATACCGCCTTGCTGTTGAGTGCATGGAATACCGATTTCCTTCTTATTTCCGGAATACCCGTGTAGCGTGCCTCATCGCATAGCTCATCCACTACCACGGGGTCAGCAATGAAAGCCGGGCACCCGCATTCTTTGGCAAGTTCGTCGGCAAGCAGTGCCCCCAAGTTGCAGGCATGATCCATCTCTGCGTGTATCAGGTCATGCTTCATCTTCTCGTTCACCCGATACACTCCTCCCCGGAGCGGTTTCAGCAGTCCGCCGCGTGCTATTACGGCATCAAAAGCGATGGGCATCTCCCCATCGTGCAGTCGTTTTCGGATGAAAGCCATGCGAAAGTCATATTGCTCTGTGCAGTGGTGAAAGCTGGCAAGTTCTGTCTGCGAATGGTGGGCTCCCGACATCCATACGGGTGTCATGTTCTGATATACTGCCAGTTTGGTGGAAGTAGAGCCGGGGTTGATAATCAGTATTTTCATAGGCAGGCGAGTGCAAGACTGTAGTATTTAGACTCTTCGCTGTCTGCGCGTGAAGTGACCACCACGGGCGCTTCGGTGCCTGCCAGCCATCCTGCGGGTATAGCATGGCAAAAGCATGACAGCGTTTTATAGAAGGTATTGCCAGCCTGTATATTGGGGAATACCAGAGCATCGGCTTTCCCCTCAATGGGTGAGGTGATATGCTTGTAGGCAGCGGCATCGGCATCCAAGGCTGTCTTCACGTCCATCGGACCGTCAATCACCACTTTTCCATAGCGTCCCTCTGCTGCCCATTGTTTGATTTGCTCGTAATGCAGGGTGTGCGGAAATTTGGGATTCACTTTCTCGTTGCAGTTGGTGAGTGCTATGCGTGGCACCTCTCTGCCAAAGCGTCTCAGATGGTCTGTCATATATCTCACCAAGGCGTCCAGCTGGGGCAGGGTAGGTTCAGGAAGTACTGCTGCATCGGCAAACATCAGCAGCCGTTTACGGCCAGGCACTTGCATCACTGTCAGGTGTGCCATCACACTGCCCGGCGAAAGCAGTCCTTGTTGCTTGTCCAATACGGCGCGTAGCAGTACGTCGGTGTTCACCATTCCTTTCATCAGTACCTGGGCATCGTGGTTGCGCACCAGTTCCACCGCCGTTTGTGCAGCCTCCTGGGCATCGTGGCACATCAGTGTTTCCAAGCTTCCTGGATGGGCGTCTGCCGTCCGTTGCAGCGACTTGCTCAGCGGGCTGCATGCAGTGAGAATGAAACGGCAAAGCCCTTCATGCAAGGCACGGCCGATGACATACTCCGTATGGCTGTCGTGTGGGCACGCCAATGCCACCACTGGCATCTTCTGCTGGGAGCGTCTGTCGTGCAGCAGAGAGTCAAATGTTTCAGTATGGTCCATTAGGTTTTTATTTTGTTGCAAACTTACAGAAATTCCATGAGATAAAGAAAAGATAATGTGTATTTTATTTTGCCAAGTCCCCAAGTTGCGCTAACTTTGCATCCGCCATTTAGGAATGGTTGTGCCTGTGTGTCAAAATGATGGCATATCTTCATATTATAAACGATCAAACAAACAGATTTCAATGTCTTATTTCTTTTCTTCAGAGTCCGTTTCAGAAGGACATCCCGATAAGGTGGCAGACCAGATAAGCGATGCCATTCTCGACCAGTTTTTGGCTTACGACGAGCGTGCCCGTGTGGCTTGCGAAACGTTTGTCACAACAGGTCAGGTCGTGATAATGGGTGAGGTGCACAGCGATGCCTACATTGACTTGCAGACCATAGCCCGTAATACCATTAAGAAAATAGGATATACCAAGGCCGAATATCAGTTTGACGGCAATTCCTGTGGCATTCTCAGCGCCATTCATGAGCAGAGCGACGACATCAACCGTGGTGTGGACAATGGCAATGACGAGGAACAGGGTGCAGGCGATCAGGGTATGATGTTCGGATATGCCTGCAATGAAACCGAGAACCTGATGCCTGTGTCGCTCGATTTGGCACATCTGTTGATGAGCACCTTGGCAGAGATACGCAAGGAGGGAAAGTTGATGACCTACCTGCGCCCCGACTCCAAGAGTCAGGTGACCATACAATACAGTGATGCCGGTGTGCCCGAACGCATCGATACCATTGTGGTATCTACCCAGCATGATGAGTTTGACACTGACGAGGCTATGCAGCAGCGCATTCGTGAAGATGTTATCAACATACTCATTCCCAAGGTGAAAGAGCAGATTCATTCTGCCAAGGTATTGGCTCTGTTCAACAGTGATATCAAGTACTACGTCAATCCCACGGGCAAGTTCGTCATTGGCGGTCCTCATGGCGACACGGGACTCACCGGCCGTAAGATCATTGTCGATACATACGGTGGCAAGGGAGCCCATGGAGGAGGTGCGTTCAGTGGTAAGGACTCCAGTAAGGTGGACCGCTCTGCTGCCTATGCAGCCCGTCATATCGCCAAGAACATGGTGGCGGCAGGTGTTGCCGACGAGATGCTGGTGCAGGTAAGTTATGCCATCGGCGTGGCAAAACCTATGAATATCTACGTCAATACTTATGGCAAGAGTCGTGTGCAGATGAGTGACAGTCAGATTGCCGAAAAGATAGAACAGTTGTTCGACCTTCGCCCCAAGGCCATCGAGCGTAACTTGAAGCTCCGTCAGCCGATGTATCTGGAAACGGCAGCCTATGGACACATGGGGCGCAAAAACGAAGTGGTGAAGAAGACCTTCTCCAGTCGTTACCATGAAACAAAGGTGCTTGACATCGAACTCTTCACATGGGAGAAACTGGACCGCGTGGAGGAAATCAGAAAAGCGTTTGGCATAGGATAAGAGTACGTGCAGAACGACAGCATCATAATCCCTGTTACTGACAGCATAGCCGAGCCGCCTGCCATGCTCAAGGCGGCTCCTGCCGACAGCGATACACTCCAGTTGCCATTGTACTATCAGCAGACATTCCTTGCCACCGATACCATGCTGCATGCAGAACTCAGCGGCAGGTCGCTGGGCGTGGAGGGCAATGCCATTCCCTATCGCCTGCGAGGCGACAATGGTATTACCCTGCTTATGCTGGTATGCTTTGTGCTTACTACGGTGGCTGTCAAGGTGTCGAGCGGTTTTATTGCCAAGCAAATCAAGGAATTCTTCTATGTGGCACATTCGGGACCTAAGTACGTCAACGAAACAGCCAATGAAGTGCGTTTCCAGGCTTTGCTGGTATTACAGGGAGCGTTGCTGCTTGCCCTCTTCCAGTATATGTATGCCACCCATCTTTACGGAGAGCTGCTTATCTATCCCTATCAGTATCTGCTCATGGGCATCAGTTTTGCCATGATGGTGGGTTATCTGTTTTTCAAGTATCTGCTGGTGATTGCAGTCAACGGTGTGTTCTTCGAGCGTGCCCTCACGGGGCAGTGGCTCAAGATACAGCTGTTTGTCTTGGCGCTCGGCGGCATACTGGTGGCTCCTCCTGTTTTGTTGCAGGTCTTTTTCGACTTGAGTATCCATAAGGCAGGTATATGTCTGTTATGTATTCTGTTGATGGTCAAATTACTGCTTTTTTACAAGTGTTTCACCATCTTTTTCAAAAGATTAGGGAGTTTTCTGCAATTTTTTTTGTACTTTTGCGCCCTCGAAGTCGTGCCCTTAGCCCTGCTATGGGGCGGTTTGCTCTTGATGAGCAGATTTTTGATACAAAACTATTAGGACGTAATGATTAAGAAGATTCTGGTCTCACAACCAAAACCATCCAGCGAGAAGTCACCGTACCACGATATCGCTGAAAAATGTGAAGTAGAACTGGTGTTCCGCCCTTTCATCAAGGTAGAGGGGCTTACACCCAAGGAGTTCAGACAGCAGAAAGTCAATTTGCTCGACCATACTGCTGTGGTGTTTACCTCCCGTCATGCCATTGACAACTATTTCAAGCTGGCAAAGGAGATGCGTGTTACCATCCCCGAAACGATGAAGTATTTCTGCGTCACCGAGACCATCGCCCTCTACATCCAGAAGTACGTGCAGTATCGTAAGCGTAAGGTGTTCTTCGGCAACACCGGCAAGGTGGACGATCTGGTTCCTACCATGGTGAAGCACAAGACCGAGAAATACCTGGTGCCTATGAGCGATGTGCACAATGACAGTATCAAGAATCTGCTCGATGCCAAGAAACTCACTCATACCGAGTGCGTGATGTATCGTACCGTGAGCAACGACTTTACCCCTGAAGAGGTGGAGACTTTCGACTACGATATGCTGGTGTTCTTCAGCCCTGCAGGTGTGAACTCTCTTACCAAGAACTTCCCCGATTTCGTACAGGGAGATATAGCCATTGCCACCTTCGGTCCCACCACAGCCAAGGCGGTGAAGGATGCAGGACTCAGGCTTGACCTGGAGGCTCCTTCAGAGAAGTATCCCTCCATGACGGGAGCCCTGTTGCACTATCTCTTGGAGCACGACGAAGATTAAACCTGTTCTCCCTCTCTTCTGATGAGCGATACACCACTTTCGTTTGGAAAGAAAGAGCATCTCGTAAGCAAGAAACTGATGGAAATGCTTTTTTCGGGAGGTACTGCCAAGTCTATGGTGGTTTATCCCGTACGTATGGTGTATATGATGGTGGACAATCCGGAAGCGGAGCCGCCTGTACAGGTGATGGTGAGCGTGTCCAAACGCTATTTCAAACATGCCGTCAAGCGAAACAGAGTGAAGCGCCAGTTGCGCGAAGCCTATCGTTCCAACAAGCAGGTGTTGTGGCAGGCATTGCAGCCTGTACCGCAAAAACGCATGGTGATGGCGCTGATATGGATGACTAATGAACTGAAACCTACCCCGCAGGTGACTCACTGTGTGAGGGTGTTGTTGGAAAGACTGGCTGCCCAGCAAGCATAGCATTATGGCACATCCTATACGACTGCTGCTCCGACTGATGTCATGGCTTTTATGCCTGCCCATCCTGTTCTACCAGCGATGTATATCGCCCTTCACTCCGCCGGCATGCAGGTTCACTCCCACTTGTTCCGAGTATGCCCGGCAGGCATTGATGAAGCATGGACCCTTCAAGGGATTGTGGCTTGCCGTCAGAAGAGTGCTCAGATGCCACCCGTGGGGAGGAAGCGGATACGATCCGGTTCCTTGAGAACCATCCATTCCCAGGGTAAGATGCAGGGCAAAGGATTGGAAAGACGTGGCAATGACATACAGAGAAAACAATAAAACTATATAATACCAATGAGGAAAAATTTTGTTGAAGAACTTAAATGGCGTGGCATGTTGGCACAAATCATGCCCGGAACAGAAGAGTTGTTACAAAAGGAGATGGTGACAGCCTATCTTGGTACCGACCCCACTGCCGACTCCCTGCACATAGGTCATCTCTGCGGCATCATGATGCTCAGACACCTGCAGCGCTGTGGGCATAAGCCCATCATCTTGGTAGGAGGTGCAACGGGAATGATTGGCGACCCCTCAGGAAAGAGTCAGGAGCGTAACCTGCTCAACGACGAGACACTGCGCCATAACCAGGAATGTATCAAACAGCAGGTAGCCAAGTTCCTTGATTTCGAAAGTACTGAGCCGAATGCTGCAGAGATGGTGAACAACTATGACTGGATGAAAAACTTCACGTTCCTCGATTTTGCACGCGAGGTGGGCAAGCATATCACGGTGAACTATATGATGGCTAAGGAGAGCGTGCAGCAGCGCCTCAACGGTACCGCACGCGACGGACTTTCGTTCACGGAGTTCACCTACCAGTTGCTGCAGGGCTATGACTTCCTGTACCTATATCAGCACAAGGGCTGCAAGTTGCAGTTGGGTGGCAACGACCAGTGGGGTAACATGACCACAGGAACCGAACTCATACGCCGCACCTTGGGCAACGAGGTGGAGACCTTTGCGCTCACTTGTCCGCTTATCACCAAGAGCGACGGAAAGAAATTCGGCAAAACAGAGAGTGGCAATATCTGGCTTGACGCCAAACGCACCAGTCCCTATAAGTTCTATCAGTTCTGGCTCAATGTGAGCGATGAGGATGCTGAGCGTTACATCAAGATTTTCACCAGTCTGGAAAAAGAGGTGATTGATGCTTTGGTCAAGGAGCACAGCGAGGATCCCGGTCGTCGCGTATTGCAGAAGCGTCTGGCGGAAGAGGTCACTGTGATGGTTCATTCGCAGGCAGCGCTTGACATGGCCATCGAGGCGAGCAACATCCTTTTTGGCAAATCAACCAAAGACAGTCTGCTGAAGCTCGACGAACAGACCCTTTTGGATATCTTTGAGGGCGTGCCCCAGTACGAAGTGGCTCTTTCTCAGCTCAACCGTCCTGCCGTAGATTTGCTTACCCAGGATGCCCCCGTATTTGCCAGCAAGGGCGAGATGCGCAAACTGGTACAGGGTGGAGGCGTTTCTGTCAACAAGGAAAAGCTTACTGCTTTCGATCGCGAGATTACTGCCGATGACCTTATTGACGGTAAATATCTGCTGGTGCAGCGAGGCAAGAAGAACTACTATCTGATTATAGTTAAGGCATAGCATATCTTCTATAAACAGGAATTGTGGTCTAAAAATTTGGAAATAATCCAATTATTTCTTACCTTTGCAACCACAATTTAAGGATTGGACCATGGTGTAATGGTAACACTACAGGTTTTGGTTCTGTCATTATGGGTTCGAGTCCCGTTGGTCCAACGCACAGAAGAGAGTGAAATACATGAGATTTCACTCTCTTCTGTGTTTTTTATTGTTATATTCTTAATAGATTGAATAATCAATCGGTTGAACTTTCTGATGAGTTATCCTATCAAAGACCGACATAACAATTGGCCAATGGCCGTTCTTATTGCCTCTCTGCTGAGCTTCTTTTATCGACCGCACATTGTTCAATCAAGTGACCGACCTCCGTCGGTCAAGTGATTGACCTCCGTCGGTCGATTGACCGACGTCGTGCGGTCGATGACTGGAACACGGTTGTGCTTTTGTTAAAGTAACGTGAGTTCGACGAATTGTGCGCACAAATCATGAAATAAGAAATGCCCGAAATCCAATGAAATCGGGCATAATAAACTGAGAATAATTATGATACGATTAGTTTCCCAAGAATTTGGGTATTGTCGTATATATTCACCTAAGCGGTTTTGTAGTTATGGCTTCCACACGGTGTCTCTCTTGAATACGTTTTCAAGGGTGATGAGTGAAGCCTCTTTTTGGGTCAGTTGTTTGCTCCAGCCTGCACGTTGCTGGGTGGCTGCACCCTCACCATGATTGTTGTATTCCATATAGCGTGCAGTCTGCTCGCGGTGCTTCTCCCAGTGATGCCATCCCTCGGGACGTATGTGCTTGCCCAGATTGCAGTTGATGAACAGGGTGTAGGCATAGTCGCGCCAGGGACGTCCCAGATATACTTTGGTCACGTTGCTGTCTGCAGTGAGGTTGCAGTCGTGGAACACGTAGCCATAGTGGCATGCGGCGGGAGTGCTGGCCGCTGTTATATACGAGTTGGCCTTGCTGTGTATGGTACAGTGCTCAAACCATGCGGTGGCGGGACCGAAGATGAAGTCGGTAGTGCCCTCGATGTAGCAGTCCTTGAAATAAACTCTGAATCCTTCTCCGGCGGTGAGTACCGTGTCCTGATGTCCCAGGAGGCGGCAGTTGATGAAACGCAGTCTGTCACCGTTGGTATGTAGTGCCACTGCCTGTCCCAAACGTGCCGAATTGTTCTCGATGGTGATGTTCTTGAATGTGATGTCGTTGCCATCCACCCTCACGGTATAGGTGCGGAATGTGCCCATCCCTTTGGGACGTTGGGGGATGGAGATATTGGCATGGTCATCGTAGGTGATGATGGTATTGTCGCGGTCCTCTCCCAAAATCTCGATGTTGGTGAGCCATCCCGAAACAACGAGCTTCTCCTTGTAGGTGCCTTTCTTCACGAATATCACTTTGTGGTAGTCCATGTAGGCGCGGCACACTTCGAGTGCGTCGTCGATGTTCCTGAACTCTCCCGTACCGTCGCGTGCCACCACCAGGGTGTCGGGATTGTCGTATTTGCTGGCAGCCACTGCTGACATTGTTGCCAGGATGGCGAGTAGGAGTAGTGTGATCTTTCTCATTTGATTTGCTTTACTTCTTTGATATCGTTAATAGATTTAAGTCCTGCCATTACCTCCCTTACGTTTTCACGGTCGTGTACACGCAACTCGAAATTGCCTGTAAACAGTCCGTCTTCGCAGGTGATGTTTACGGTATGAATATTTACGCTCATCTGTTGTGAGATGACTTGGGTCACTTCGTTAAGCAGTCCGATGCGGTCGATACCCTGCAGTTGGATGGTAGCGTCGAAGAGCATGCGCTTGTTCATCTGCCATTTGGCATCAAGGATACGGTTGCCGTAACTCGACTTCAGTTTGTCTGCCACAGGACAGGCGCGCTTGTGTATCTCTATCTGCTTGTTGTTGTCGATAAAGCCCAGGATGTCGTCGCCGGGAATGGGGTGGCAGCAGTCCATGAACTTGTATTGGTTAATATTCTCGTCGGTGATGAAGATGGGGCGCTTGCGGTTGAATTTCTCCGGTACCACAAAGAGCTGTGTCTTGTTGCCTGTGAGTTCTTCTTGCTTGGGACCGCTGTTGAGAAAAGGAACAAAGCGGCGCCATCTGCTCGGACTTGCGGTCTTTTTCTTTTTTCCCGC
>CALZXH010000037.1 GCA_945830055.1 uncultured Prevotella sp. | reverse complement strand
ATGGTGAAATACTGGATGCACAACAATATGATAACCATCAACGGACAGAAGATGGGAAAGAGTCTGGGCAACTTCATCACTCTGGAGCAGTTCTTCACCGGCAACCATGACAAGCTGGAGAAGGCATACTCGCCCATGACCATCCGCTTCTTCATCCTGTCCGCCCACTACCGCGGCACGGTGGATTTCTCCAACGAGGCTCTGCAGGCAAGCGAAAAGGGACTGGAACGACTGCTCAACGGCATTGCCGACCTGGAGCGCATACAGCCTGCCGATACCTGTGATAAGGAGACGGAGAAGGTGGTGAAGGCATTGAGGCAGAAGTGCTATGATGCCATGAACGACGACCTTGCCACTCCTTTGGTGATTGCCGCCTTGTTTGAGGCATGTACCGTGGTGAACAGGCTGCTGGACCACAAAGCCACTATCTGTGCCGACTGCTTGAAGGAACTGGCAGACACCATGCGCCTCTTCGCTTTCGATATCTTGGGACTGCGTGCCGAGAAGGGTGGTTCTGACGATGCGCGTGAGGCTGCCTTTGGCAAGGTGGTGGATATGGTGCTGGAACTGCGTGCCAAGGCTAAGGCGGAAAAAGACTGGACTACCAGCGACCGCATACGCGATGCCCTTGCCGCTGCGGGCTTTGAAGTGAAAGATACAAAAGACGGAGTGACCTGGCGATTGCCTTGATGCTCCTGTCTCCCCCTAAGGGGGATAAAGGAAAAAAGAGTTAAGAATGGTCGGGAATCATACCCGTATTCTTAACTCTTTTCTTTATTCCTTTTCAGCAATCGGGAGAACATTATTCATACCCGCCGAAACTCTCGGTCTCTTCTATCTGCTGGTTGTCTTCCTGACGGTTTTTCTTCTTCTGGTTCATGTTGCCGAAGTTCCACGACACCACGAAGTTGATGCGCGGGTCACGCCAGTTCTCCTGATGGCGCCAGAAGGTGTCGTTACCCGTATATGACTTGTGCCGGTGACTGTTGAATACATCGCGCCAGTTGCATGCCAGGGTGATGGTCTTGTTGAAGAACGACTTGCGGATGCCAAGGTCCAGTCCGGCGTTAGCTTTCCTGTAACCCTGCGTGATGACCCTGCGCGAACGGTAGTTGCCCGTAGCCTGTACGGAGATGTCGAAAGGCAGTATGAGAGCTGCCAGTACGCGGGCATCCCATGAGAAGTTCTCGTCGCTCTGTCCGCTGACCATCTGGTCGTTGATCACGTAGTTGAACCCGTCCAGTTTGTAGTAGTAGCCGTTGACGGTGGTGGTGAGGTCAAGGATGCGCCACAGCTTGTCTTTCAGTATCACCTCCACACCTGCGCTCTGGCTCTTTGCCACGTTCTCGTTGGTGGAGTACATCACTCCGTTCTCGTTCCATGCCACCCGCTGTATCACATCGGTAGTGGGGCGGTAGTAACTGCCCACCGAGAGGGTGTGGTTGTCCAATGTCTTCAGGAAGTTGAGGCCGAAACTGTTGGTGTATTCGGGAGTCAGTTCGGGATTACCGAAAGAAATCATCGAGGCATCGCGTGTGTTCTTGAAACTGTTCAGTTCTCCTCCCCAGGGTCTGCGTAGCCTGCGGGTGTAGTTGAGCTGTATCTGTGATGACTCGCTGAGCGGGTAGTTGAGGAACAGGCTGGGGAACAGTTGGAAATAGTCTTTCTCAAAAGGCTTTTCACGCAGTGAGGCATCGTGTTCCTGCTCATAGGTATAGCTTTCGGTCTTCACCTTCCAGTATTCTCCGCGCAGTCCGGCGGTGACACCCAGTTTGCCCACCTTGAAGTTGAGCGAGGCGTAAAGGGCATGTACGTTCATGTCGTAGATAAAGCGGTTGAAGTACAGTTGGTCTTCCGTTGCCTGCGTGCCCCACCAGCCGTTGTTGTCCACCCACGACTCCTGTGGCGTGTTCTCGTGTGAGAGCCGCCAGTTATATCCCGCCTCCAGTTTCAGGTTGTCCGAAATCTTGTTCTCGTAGTCTGCCTTGGCTTCCCAAGAGCGGTTGTTGATAAACATGGGGCGGTACTGATAGACATAATCTGTGGGAGCCGCCGGGGTGAAGTATACGGTACTGTCGCGGTAGAAGTTGTCATCGTCGTTCTTCCATCTGTTGTGCGACAGGTTCAGGTCTATCTGATGCCCCTCGGCAAACTTGTGTGTGTAGCCCAGTTCCACGTTGTACATCCTCATCTTGCTCTCGCTCTCTGTCTGCCGGTACATCATGCGCGAGTCAGCAGACTGTCCTACTGTGCCGTAGTGGTAGGGGGTGAGGCTTTCGTTGGAACGTTTGCCCAGCATAGCCATTCCCGAAAGGCTGATATCGTCTTTTCCGGTGGCATGCCATGTGAGTCCTGCACGGCTGAAGAGGTTGTTGCCTCCCATGCTGTTCTCGGTCTCATAGTTCTGGTATGAGTTGTTGGTCTTGTCTATCTGCTCGCTCATGGCTCCGCCGTTGTTCTTGCGCTTGCGGAAGCCTACGTTGACAAAGGCATCAAGGATGCCGCTGGAGTAGTTGAAGTTGCCGCCGGCGTTCCATCCTCCCTTGGTATTCACACCCGTGCGTACCGACCCGTAGTAGCCTGCCTTTCTGTCACGTTTCAGTATGATGTTGATGATACCTGCCGAACCCTCAGGACTGAACTTGGCACCGGGATTGTCGATAATCTCCACCCGCTCGATGCTCTCTGCCGGAATCTGCTGTAGTATCTCTCCCCGGTTGTCAGAGGTAAGTCCGCTTGCCTTGCCGTTGATCCATACCTCCACACTGGTGTTTCCCTTGAGTGAAATCTCACCGTCGGTACTTACCTCCACCGAGGGAATGTTCTCCAGCAGATCGCTGGCAGTACCTCCGGCAGCAGCCAGCACCTGATCTACGCTGAATGACTTGCGGTCAACTTCGAGTTTCATCTGCGAGCGCTGTCCTGTCACGGTTACCTCCTGCAAGGAATGGTGGTCTTCGGCAATGAAGAGTTGGGTGAATTGCACGCTTTTCTTCTCCTTGGTGATGGCAAACCTGCGTTTGATAGTCTTGTAGCCTACATACGATACCTGGAGCTGATACTGTCCTAAAGGAAGTCCGGTGACGTGGAACTTCCCATCTACATCGGTCACGGTGCCCTTTACCATTTTTCCTGTGGAGGCGTTGTCTATCCTGATGTTTACAAACTGCAAAGCCTCCGTGGTCTGCTTGTCAACCACTTTTCCTCTCACTGTTCCCTGCGCCAAGGCAATCACTGCACATACAAGAAGCAGTAGGGATGCACAAATTCTCTGTTTCATCATTATTTTGTTGCTCTCTGCCTTGGTGATGATGACCGTTCGTTTGTCTTCATCCTTGGGGCAATCTTATTGAATCCGGATTACATATTTATATATAGGGCGCAGAAGCCTGTCCCTGACATCACGCATATAGGACGCACCAAGTGTTGGAAAGTCAAGACAAAACGTTCGGTTTTTAATAATATTAACGATTGGGGCGCTTACAGTTTGCTTAATATGCGCTTGCGCTCCGCCTCGTCGAACTCTTTGTTGAACTGTTCGCGCGTGCGCTTCCAGCGGTTGTGGCTCCACAGCCAGTAGGCAGGTGCCCGCTGTATGCTCTTTTCAAGCAACCGGTAGTACTGTTCTGTGAGTCCGAACTTAGGCACCTCTTTGGTTTTGTCGCACATCTTTATAGCCTTGACCACATAGTAGCCCCTTTTAGGACGGAAAATGTCGAAATAATACACCGTAGTGTCGAGCACACGGGCGATGCGTTCGGCACCGGTGTAGGTGGGGGTATCGTGGTTCAGGAACATGGGCCAATAGTGCATGCTGCTGAAGCCGGGTACCTGGTCGGAGATGTAGCCTGTGATGCTGTAGCGCCCTTGTCGCTGCCAACCGGCAAGAATCTGGAATGCCTCTTTCATCTCCAGAGAGATGGCCTTGAACCTGCCGCGCGAGTGGAGGAAAAGGCGGTCAACCACTTTGTTCTCGATGGGGTGATACAGCTGTGCCGCCGTGCCCTCGGGGATGATATGCAGTCCCAGCGAACTCACCCATTCCCAGTTGCAGTAATGACCCAGATAGACAGAGATGCTACGCTTATGTCTGAGGTCTTCGTTGATTTGATCTATGCCTTCAAAGCGCATACGCCTGCGTATCTGCTTCTCGCTCATGGAAAACATCTTGACGGTCTCGACCATGTAGTCGCAGAACCAGGCATAATAGTCGCGTTCTATGCGCACTATCTCTTTCAGTGGTTTCTCGGGAAAGGAAGAGGTGAGATTGCTTCTCACCAGACGTCTGCGGTAGCGCACCACATAATATACCAGATAATACAGGACATCGGAAATGCGGTAGAGTATCCACAAGGGCAGAAGCGACACGGCATACCAAATGCCATAAAAGATACGATAGGTCACTTCCCCCCAGGAAAAATACTGCATTATTGAACACTTCATAGGTCGTTTTTACATGGTGTCGCGCAAAAGTAACGTTTTTTTCTTAGATAAGCAAGAGAAAACAGATTCTGCTAAACAATTCGACTTCATTTTTCATTCTTTGTTCAAATTCCTTCTTTTTTTGAATAATTTTCGTATTTTTGCAATATCATTGTAATTTCTTTCTTATACCCAAACATTTTATGTCGATTTGGATATTCTTTAAAATCATCGGTTCATTGGCCTTGCTTATCTATGGAATGAAGGTGATGAGCGAAGCGCTTCAGAAGATGGCAGGTTCGCAGTTGCGTCACATTCTGGGTGCCATGACCACCAACCGCCTCACCGGTATGCTCACCGGTATGTTTGTAACTTGTGCCGTACAGTCGTCGTCTGCCACCACCGTGATGACCGTGTCGTTTGTCAATGCCGGACTGGTGACACTGGCACAAGCCATATCGGTGATTATGGGAGCCAATATCGGCACCACGCTTACCGCATGGATAATGAGTTTGGGATACAACGTTGACCTTACGGCAGTGGTGTATCCCTCGTTTTTTGTGGGCATCATGCTCATCTATTCCAAACGAAAGAGATACATCGGCGACTTCCTCTTCGGTATTGCTTTCCTGTTCTTCTCGCTGGTACTGCTCAGTTCGGCGGGCAAGGAACTGGATCTGGAGCACAACTCCTCAGTCATCAGTTTCTTCAGTTCGTTTGACACAAAGAGCCATCTTACCATCCTTATTTTCCTTGCCATCGGCACTGTCATCACCTGTATCGTACAGTCTTCGGCGGCGGTGATGGCTATCACCATCCTGCTATGCTCTACGGGCGTGTTGCCTATCTATTTAGGTATTGCATTGGTGATGGGTGAGAACATCGGTACTACTGCCACCGCCAATCTGGCTGCCTTAGGAGCCAATACCCAGGCACGGCGAGCTGCCATGGCTCATTTGGTGTTCAACCTGATAGGCGTGCTATGGGTGCTCTGCCTGTTCTATCCCTTTGTCAACATGGTATGCTCCCTGGTGGGCTATAATCCCGACAACAACCATCTGACTACTGCGCAGCTGGCGGCAAAACTGCCCATTGTACTGGCAGCCTTCCATACCTGTTTCAACGTTACCAACACTTTTGGCCTGATATGGTTCATTCCGCAGATAGAGAAGCTGGTGTGTCGCATCATCAAGCCCAAGAGCAACGAGATGGAAGAGGAATTCCGCCTTTGCTACATCGGTGGCAATACCATTATGAAAACCCCCGAACTCTCGGTGCTTGAGGCGCAGAAGGAGATTACCTCGTTTGCCGACCGCATACAGCGCATGTTCGGTTTCGTAAGAGAATTGCTCGCCACTACCAATGAGAATGATTTCCGCAAACTCTATGCACGCATCGAGAAATACGAGAATATCAGCGACTCTATGGAAATAGAGATTGCCAAATACCTGAACATGGTGAGCGATGCCCATCTGAGTGACGACACCAAGGCGAAAATCAGGGCGATGATGCGAGAGATAACCGAGATAGAGAGCATCGGTGACAGCTGTTACAATATCGCACGTACTATCAACCGCAAGGCGGCAGGCAAGGAAGATTTCACCGACAAGCAGTATGAGCACCTGCACCAGATGTTCGAACTCACTGATGACAGTCTGACCCAGATGAACGTGCTGTTGGCGGGGCGCAAGGTGAACTACGATATGAACCGCTCATTTAACATCGAGAATGAGATAAACAACTACCGCAACCAACTGAAGAGCCAAAACATCAACGATATCAATGACCATGCCTATACCTACGAGATGGGTACCATCTATATGGATATCATCAGCGAATGTGAGAAACTGGGTGACTACGTGGTCAACGTGGTAGAGGCAAGAATGGGTACCAAGAAGATGGACTGAGAACATGTAACTAACCAATGATATACCTATGAAAAAGAAACTGGTAGCAGCCCTTTGCCTGACTTTGACGGCAATACCTTTGTGGGCTGATAACACGATCACGCTTACCGTAGATGGGGTTACTGTGGAGAAAAACCCCGTACAGATTACCTTTGATGGAGACAATGCCACCTTGGTGTTTGACAATCAGGAGACATCCACGGTGGACATGGCTCTGGTAAACATTACGTTCCAGTACGAAAACGAAGCCACGGGAATCCGTAACATAAGAAGTGAAGACAACTCCCGACCTGCGGCGGTATATAACCTGAACGGACAGCGTATCACTACGCAGACTGCACAGGGACGCAAGGGTATCTATATCGTCAACAACAAGAAAATCATCCGATAATGGCTAACGTTGCCCATTGTCATTTCTGTACCTAAAACAGACAAACCATTTATGAGACACACATTATTATATATATACGGATTGTGCGCCCTGTTGCTGGGCATCACTATACAGACCAATGCACAGACATGGGACTTCTCCTCATTCAGCGATGCCGATGTGACTGCACTTAATGCCGATACAGAGAACTGGACTTACGACTCGTCCAACAACAGATGGAAGAATGCCAAGGCGCTGAACAATGAGGTGCTTATGGCCAACGGACAGGAAGTGGCGGCTACCAAGGGACTGAAGTTTACCATCAGTGCCGCTGACGGATTACGCATAGACAACAAGAAACACTCATGTACCCTCAACGGTGCAGGCAGGGCTCTCACCATTCCGGCACTGAAAAAGGGTGACCAAGTGACTGTGGTATGCCAGTCTTCAAGCAGCAGTACGGCACGTACCCTCTTGCCTACCAACCTTACCGCTACCGAGGGATTTGTGCAGACTACGGACAAGCAAACCTGTGTGGGTATTGTGGATGAAGACGGTGATGTGACCCTCACTGCCGAAGGTGGCATCTATGTGTATAGCATCGTGGCTGGCACTGGCTCTGGAGGCGGAGAGCAGGGGGGAGGTGAAGAAGGTACGCAGCCTGCCGAAGACCACTCCAGCAAGTTCGACGTGAACAAAAACCAAGCCCTGCTCACCCTGAACGGCAATGTACTGAAATACTACAATACCGAAGAGGTGGCTTCCATCGACATCAACAAGGCGGAGGGTACCGTAACAGTAAAGGGAAAGAGCGGCGACTGGAGTGATCTGTTCACCAAAAGTGTTGCCTCCATCGGTTTCAATAAGGCATCACAAGGAGGACAAGAGGGTGATATTTCCAACAACGGTGTGGAAATTACCGATGCCAAGGGATGGCTGGAGTCCGCCTATGTGACCTGGAACCTGCTGGACGGTGCTACCTCATACAACGTGTATGTAAAAGGCGGTGCTTATGCCGCCTATACCAAGCTGGACCAGCAACTTGTACGCAACTACGGAAGCTACGGGCGTGCCGATATAGTGGGTCTGGTACCGGCTGCCAACTATGAACTGAAGGTGGTTCCTGTAATCAACGGTACAGAGGATGACACCAAGGCAAGCACAGCCACACAGATGGTGGTGAGCGGTTACGACCGCTCTGGCTTTGCCCATCTTGGCGGTATGGCAGTGGGAGCCTACAACAACGACGGAAGTCTGAAGAGCAATGCCCGCGTTATATATGTCACTGCAGCGACTGCCAAGACAGTGAGTCTGGATGTGGTTGACAGCAGTAAGGGAACCGCCAGTACTTATACAGGACTGCAGGCTATCATCAATGCCTACCAGAAAGGACTGGAGACACGTCCTTTGGCTGTGCGTATCATAGGAACCATCACCGATAGCGACATGGACAGTTTCGGCAGTAGTGCCGAGGGGTTGCAGATAAAGGGTAAGAACAATACCATCTCGATGAACATCACCATGGAGGGCATTGGAGAGGATGCTGGTATCTGGGGCTTCGGTATCTTGCTGCGCAATGCCGTGAGCATTGAACTGCGCAACTTCGCTATCATGCTGTGTATGGATGATGCGGTGAGTATGGATACCGACAACAAATACTGTTGGGTGCACCACCTCGACCTGTTCTATGGCAACACCGGTGGTGACAGCGACCAGGCAAAAGGCGACGGTACCATTGACGTGAAGAGTGATTCGCAGTATATCACTATTGCCTACAACCACTTCTGGGACAGCGGCAAGTCATCACTTTGCGGTATGAAGAGCGAGAGCGGTCCCAACTATATCTGCTATCATCACAACTGGTTTGACCATAGTGATTCACGCCATCCAAGGGTGCGCTCCATGTCGGTACACGTGTGGAACAACTATTACGATGGATGTTCCAAGTATGGCGTGGGTTCTACCATGGGTAGCAGCGTATTTGTGGAGAGCAACTATTTCCGCAATACCAAGAACCCGATGCTCATCTCCCAGCAAGGCACCGATGCCAAGGGTGACGGCACTTTCTCGGGCGAGAACGGAGGTATCATCAAGAGCTATGGCAATGTGTATGCCGAGAAGAGTTCGGGCAGCAACTATACCCCCATTACACAGAACCAGAGTGCTACCGGCTTTGACTGCTATGAGGTAAGCGACCGCAATGACGTGGTGCCTTCTACGGTAAAAGCACTGGTGGGAAGCACTACCTATAATAACTTCGATACCGATGCCAACCTGATGTATCAGTATATTCCCGACAATGCCGCCGATGTGCCTGCTGTGGTAACCGGATGGACAGGTGCCGGACGTATGAACAAGGGAGACTTCAACTGGACTTTCAACAATAGTACCGAAGATACAAATTACGGAGTTATCAGTGAACTGAAGACTGCTCTGCAGAACTACAAGAGCAGTTTGAAGGGTAGCTTCTGATCATTATGGGAGGAATCTGGTAACAGTTTTGAAAACCTATTCTATATGAAAGGAACTCATTGGAAAGCACTGGCATGCCTGTCGGGCACACTGCCCGGGATGCCAGTGCTTCATGCGATGGCACAACGGCCCAACATTGTGTTTATCCTCGCTGATGATCTGGGTTATGGTGATCTGTCATGCTACGGTAGCAAGCATATCAAGACACCCAATATTGACCGGTTGGCTCAGACAGGCACTACATTTTCCCAATGCTATGCGGGAAGCGGTATCTCTTCGCCTTCCAGATGTGCGCTGATGACGGGAAGAAACACGGGTCACAGCACCATCCGTGACAACCAGTGTACGGCAGGCGGCATCAAGGGCATCAAGATAACCCCCAATGGAGACACTACCTATGTGAGACGAGCCAACTTGCTGCCCACAGATACTACTATAGCCACTGTCCTTTCTGCCGCAGGCTACCGTACCTGTCTGGTCAACAAATGGCACCTGGACGGCTATGACCCTAAGGCTGCCCCCAACCACCGTGGGTTCGATGAGTTCTATGGGTGGACTATCAGTACCGTTCATTCCAATGCTCCTTACTATTATCCCTACTACCGCTTTGCTGGCGATTCGCTCATCCATATTGATGACAATGCCCATGACCGGCATATCAAGCACAACACTGACATCTCTACCGACGATGCCATCGCCTTTGTGCAACGAAACAGTAACCGCCCCTTCTTCTTGTATCTCGCATACGATGCACCACATGAGCCCTACATCATTGAGGATACCCATTGGTATGACGAGGAAGAGGAATGGAGTCTTACCGACAGGCGCTATGCAGCCTTGGTGACACACATGGATGCCGCCATAGGCAGACTGCTTGATGAACTCGACAGGTTGCATCTGAGGGAGAATACCCTGATTGTCTTTGCTTCTGACAATGGTCCTGCCGTACAGGCACCGCTCAAGGCATTCAACTGTGCCGCCGGCTTCAAGGGGCGCAAGGGACAGCTTTATGAGGGAGGCATCCGCGTACCTTTCATAGTGAATCAACCGGGAAAGGTGCCTGTGCAGCAACTTGATAACGTAATCTATTTCCCTGACATGATGCCCACTCTCGCCGCCATTGCCGGTGCCAAGAAGCATCTGCCCGTCTGTACTGATGGCATGGATGTGTCGCCCCTGTTCTCAGGGAAGCAGACAGATACCTCTGACCGTATGCTGTATTGGGAATTTCCGGGCAAACAGAGGGCAGCCCGCAAGGGGAAGTGGAAGTGCGTGACCATATCTCCCGACACTCCCTTGGAACTGTATAACTTGGAAGAAGACCCAGGAGAGACCCGCAATCTGGCAAAGGAATATCCTGAGTTGGTGGACCAGATGGACAAGGAGATGAAACGGATGCGCACGCCTTCGCCCTATTGGCCGTTGCAGGATGACTGATAAGGACATTCTATGTGCAACGGCTGATTGGTGAAGGGATGTACAAACTCCAGTGACTCGGCATGTAGCAGCAGTTCGCTTTTGGGATTGCCGTGACCATAGAGGGCATCGCCTACGATGGGAACACCCAGTCCCTCGGGATGGGCACAGTGTACCCTAAGCTGGTGGGTACGCCCTGTTTGGGGATAGAGTGCCACCAGTGTCTTACCCTGCCGGATGCCCTGCAAACGGTAGTGAGTTACTGCAGGTTTGCCCCTTTCCTTATCCGCCACCTGGCGGGGATAGTCAGTGGGATGGGGTGTCAGGGGCAGTGACAGGATACCGCTTTCAGGTACCTGTGGTACTCCGTCGAGTACTGCCACGTATCTTTTTTTCACTTTTCTCTGTGCAAAGAGTTGTTGCATGCGTACATACGCTTCCATACTCTTTGCCACCACCAAAAGTCCGCTTGTAGCCATATCCAACCGGTGTACTACCATCACGCAGGTGCCTTTTGGCAGGCGTTGTTGCAGCAGGGTGAGCACCGACCTCCGTTCGGTACGTCCGGGCACACTGAGCATTCCCTTGGGTTTGTTAACCACATACAGCCACTCGTCTTCATATACCATCTGCAGTTCTCCCTCGTCATCCTGTTGCAGAGGATTGGGCTCTACCTGCAATCCCTGCATCATATAGGTGAGAATGGGCAGGCATTTGCCACGGCAGGCGGGGTAGTAGTGCAGATGGTGTCTTACTTCACCCTTGGGTGAGTCTCCCCACCAGAACTCTGCCATGCACAGCGGGTACCAATGGTGCAGATAGGCGCACTGCAGTAGTTTGGGGGCACAGCAGTCACCTGCCCCTGCCGGCGGTATGTGGCGCGTGGTCTGTTGGAAAATCTGCATCAGCGTACAACTCTCCCCATTGGCATTCCTCATATTGTATTGGTCAAAGAGCCATCTTTGCAAGGCATCCGAGCGGTCGCTTCGTTCCTTTCTCAGTCTTGTCATCTCATCCTTATAGGGAGCCAGGCGCAGCAATATCTGTTCTTGTTCTGTCTGATGCTGCTTTCTCATGCGTTTCAGTTGTGCTTTCTGGTATTGGCTTTCTTTGGTGAGTTGTTGCAGCAATGCTTCATCGGCGGTGGCTCTGAGCAGATGGCGCCGCTCCTTGTCTTGTTCCATCTGGCAGCGATAGTTGGTTTCCTCATTGCTGTGTTGTTGTTCCATACACTGCAGTTGGCTACACAGTTGCTGATAGGCTGCATCCTGTTCTATATTGTCGATGGCACGGTTGAGTGCGCTTATCCTTCCTTCTTCCTGTTTGAAATAGCCGTCAGGTTGCTGTGCGTCAAAGACTGGGGGAACGAAATAAGGCCAGTCGTTCCGTTCTGCCAGCAGTCCGGAGTAGGCGGCAAGGTAACCGATACCCTCGGGAGCCTGCACTACCAGCACGCCAAACATCTTTCCCCGTTGCAGTTCCTGCTGCCACTCTGCCTGTTGTTCCAGATAATGTTGCACCCTCAACGCTGCCTCCACAGCAAGAGGATGGGGAGTATAGTGAAAGGGATAGGTGAACAATGCGGGTGGTACCAACCTATCCGGCAACGGCTGATGGCGATGAAACAACAGATGAAGCATAACAGGTACAAAGGTAGAAAGATTTTTTTGATTGTTCCCCTCTTATTCCCTGTGGTGGAACAAAAAATAGCTGGCAGTACAATTAATTCGCTATTTTTGTTGCATTTTTCTATTGATGCTTCTTTTATCCAGACATTTTGTCTAACTTTGCGTTCAAATTATTCCAAATAGTTTAATAATCACAACAGTATCGTATGAAGAAAAGATTTACCCTAATGCTATTCTGCGCCCTGACCGCATTGCAGGGCATGGCACAGACCTTGTGGAAGACTGCGTTTGACACGGAAGAAGAGTTCAAACAATGGACAGTCATCGACAGCAATAAAGACGAAAAGACATGGGCGTTCAGTGCCGATGCCACTCCGTCTAAGGTATTCTACAGTTACAGCAGTACCAACCAGGCAGACGACTGGATGATTTCACCCGACATTACGCCAACCGAAGACGGACCGCTGATGGTGAAATATACCTATAAGGGCAGTTCCTTTGGGGAAGCCATGGAAATATATACCGGACAGGGCAAAACCCCAGAAACCGTGAATATCCTGATGAATGCTTATGAAGATATCAAGGACAATGTGCAGGGAGGCTATTTCCTTGTGGATGCCAAGGCTGGTGAAACGATGAATCTGGCGTTTCACTGTACCTCCAAGGCCGACAAATGGCGCCTGTATTTAGTGTCGGTAGAGGTGTGCAAGGTGAGCAATCCCGTAGATTTGAAACTGGAAGCCATCACCGCTCCTGTCAGCGGCAACAACCTGGGCAATGAAATAGTGAGCGTCAAGGTGAGCAACGTGGGCATGGTGGATGTAGAAAGTTTCAGTATCGGCTATACTTCTGACGGAGGCAATGCAGTGATGGAGACAGTGAATCAGGCCTTGAAGCAGAATGAAGAGATGACCTATACCTTCAAGACTCCGGTGGATTTGTCTATACCGCGTCATCAATACACCATCCGGGTATTCACCTCACATGAGGATGATATAGACCATACCAATGACACCCTCGCCACATCGGTGCGTCACAAGGCTCCGGCCTCGTTGCCCTATGCCTGCGGTTTTGAACCCGAGGACTACACCGAGGACTTCAAGAGTTTCAACCTGAACAATGATGGCAGCAAGTTCGAGGTGTATTACTCCGCAAGCTGGTTCTCCATGGCACGTACCGGCATGGGTTGTCTGGCATACAACTATGACAAGGAGAATGCTGCTGACGACTGGGTGATACTGGAGCCCATCAACGTGGAGGCAGGTTATCATGTACTCAAGTTCTGGTATTCTGGCAGTGACAACCACCCCGAGAAATTTGCCGTGTACTACGGTAGTGATCAGACTCCGCAGGCGATGACCCATAAGATTGTGGAATACGCCCCCTTCTACAGCGATCCCTATGTGGAAAGTATCAACATCATTTATTTTGACCAGCCGCAGACTATCTATATCGGTTTCCATGCTTTCAGCGACAAGGACGAGAACTGGCTTACTATCGATGATCTTACCCTTGACAAGGTTACCTCAGAGGATGTGGATCTGATAATTACCAATTTGAGCAACCCCACGGATGTGGTACGCTCGGATGCAGACCGCACGGTGAAGTTTGAACTGCGCAACGCAAGCATCGTAGATACCAAGAGTACCGTGAAACTGATGGTTGACAATCAGGAACTGCTATCACAGGATGTGGATGTGAAGGCTCAGGAGTATAAGACCGTGACCATGGAAGGTATCCTCGGTTCCGTAGAGCCAGGCAGCCACACCATGACCCTCTCAGTGACATGCGACAAGGATAAGAACGCATCCAATGACACACTGCGCATGGCGTTTACCGTGCTGGGTGCACCTGTGAAGTACTGGGATTTTGAGGACAAGGTATTGCCCGCCGAGTTCCGCTATTTGGTAAAAGACACCGCCATCAGCCATCCTGATGCAGGTGAAGAGTTCAATGCCGACGGCTGGGGCTTCTTCAATATAGGCAGACATGAGGTGCTGGGCGAGACTGTGCTGGCTTGCAACACCTGGTTTACCACCGCTACCAAAGCTGATCGCTGGCTGGTGATGCCAGTGATGAAGGTGACCGGTGACGATGCTTTCTTCGCATGGAATGCCAACTCGTTCAATGCTACCTATCCGGAAGACTATGAGGTGCAGGTTTCTACTTCACCCGATTTCTACTGGTTGGACACTGACAATGTGATGAGCGTGGACAGGGAGAGTATCTATACAAAGGTGCGTGGCGTGAGTCTGGCAAAATACAAGGATAAGGACATCTATGTGGCCATCCGCGTGAAGACACTCGACGGCGAGGCACTTATCCTTGACAATATAGGCTTCTATGGTGGTATCACCGCCAGTACCGACGGTATCGACACCATTGCCACTGGCACTGGCAACAGTAGCACAGCTGCCGTGTATGACCTTACTGGCAAGCAGGTGACCACCCTTCAGGGTGATAAAGTCTCTGGCAGTCCGCTTTCTGCAGGTATCTACATGATAAAGAGAGGTACAGAGGTCAAGAAAGTGATGGTAAGATAGTCTCTGCGCATGGGCGCAATATACATTATAGAATAGGGTGGTCTTTTTAAGACTCCACCCTATTTTTTTGTTCTACTTACGGCATATCTCACATATTTTTTCTATTTTTGCAACATGATGAGTACTTATACAGCGAATGTCGAACGCTACAGCAACGGCATGAAATACGAGAGATGCGGACGTAGCGGAGTGCTGCTGCCCAAGGTGAGTCTGGGCTTCTGGCACAACTTCGGGGCGATAGACGATTATGACAACTGCAAGGCGATAGCGCGCTATGCTTTTGACAGAGGTATCACACACTTTGACCTTGCCAATAACTACGGTCCTCCCTATGGCAGTGCCGAGGAGACACTGGGCAGACTGATGGACGAGGATTTCCGTCCCTACCGCGACGAACTGTTTATTGCTACCAAGGCGGGATATGATATGTGGGATGGTCCCTATGGCAACTGGGGCTCACGCAAATACCTCATGGCAAGTCTGGACCAGAGTCTGAAGCGCATGCACCTGGATTATGTGGATTTGTTCTACAGTCATCGCTATGATCCTGAGACACCCTTGGAGGAAACATTGCAGGCCCTGGTAGATATCGTGCGACAGGGAAAGGCGCTGTATGTAGGTATCTCGCGCTGGCCATTGCAGGCACTTCGCACAGCCATTGCCTACCTGTCGGCGCATGATGTGCCCCTGCTGATTTACCAGGGCAGACTGAACATGTTGGACCAGGCACCTGTAGAGGAAGGTATCATCGACGAGTGTGTCAACAATGGCGTGGGCTTCATCTCGTTCTCACCGCTGGCACAGGGACTGCTAACCGACCGCTATCTTAACGGCATACCCGAGCATAGCAGAATGACACGCGGCAAATTCCTGAAACAGGAGATGCTCACCCCGCAATTGCTCGATACCCTGAAACAACTCAATGCTGAGGCTCAGGCACAGGGGATGACATTGGCAGAGAGTGCCCTGCGCTGGATATTGAACCATCCTGGAGTGACCTCCGTGCTGGTAGGTGCCAGCAGTACGGCACAACTGGAAAAGAATCTGAGATGCCTATGATACTGTTGAGTTTTGATACCGAAGAGTTCGACGTACCCAAGGAGCATGGAGTGCCCTTCACGTTGCAACAAGGGATGGACGTGTCGGTAGAGGGCACACGTAGGATTCTCGACTGTCTGAAAGACAATGGAGTGAAAGCCACCTTTTTCTGTACTGCCAACTTCGTGAAGAACGCGCCGGAGATAATGAAGCGCATCATGGACGAGGGGCATGAAGTGGCTTGCCATGGCGTGGATCACTGGCAGCCGCAGGATACTGATGTGAAGGAGTCAAAGCAGGTGATAGAGTCGCTTATAGGGCGCACTGTGTATGGCTACCGGCAACCCCGCATGTTTCCTGTAAGTGACAGCGAAATCAAGGCGCAGGGGTATCAGTACAATTCCTCGCTCAATCCTGCTTTTATTCCCGGAAGGTATATGCACCTGGATGCTCCCCGCACCTGTTTTATGTGCGAAGGCGTGTTGCAGATACCTGCTTCGGTAACTCCCTGGGTGCGCTTCCCGCTGTTCTGGCTGGCACTTCACAACCTGCCGCAATCACTCTACCATCTGTTGGTGCGCAGGGTGCTTGCCCATGACGGCTATTTTGTAACCTATTTCCATCCCTGGGAGTTTTTTGATCTGAAGGAGCATCCGGAATACAAGATGCCTTTCATCATCAGAAATAACAGCGGCAGGCAGATGGTGAAGCGGTTGGACACCCTTATCAGAATGTTGAAAGAGAGGGGGCACTCATTTGTGACCTATCACGACTTTGCAACCCGAAAGATCCAAGAATTATCATGATGACACTGGCTATCGTTTCGCCCTGCTACAATGAAGAAGAGGTGCTCGAATCCTCTGTGGAGCGACTGAAACAATTGTTTGACCGGCTCACGGTTGCCGGCAAGATAAGCAAGGAGAGTTTTGTGCTGTTTGTCAACGACGGCAGTAAGGACAGCACTTGGCAGATGATAGAGCGTCTGCACCAGTCTAATCCCTTTATCAAGGGCATCAGTCTGGCGCGTAATAGCGGTCATCAGAATGCCATCATGGCGGGAATGATGACAGCCAAGGACATGGCGGATGCCGTGATTACCATCGATGCCGACCTGCAAGATGATTTGAATGCCATTCCCCAAATGGTGGATCATTATCTGGAGGGCTACGATATAGTGTATGGGGTGAAGGTGAGCAGGCAAGCCGACCCGTTGATGAAGCGGCTCACTGCCGTGGCGTTCTATAAGATGCAGGAGAAGATGGGTGTGGAGTGTGTGTTCAACCATGCCGATTTCCGCTTGATGAGCCGGCGTGCATTGCAGATGCTCTCGGGCTATGAGGAGCGCAACCTGTATCTGCGTGGACTGATTCCGATGATAGGACTGCGCACCACCACGGTAGATGATGTTATCAGCGAGCGAACGGCAGGACAGTCTAAATACACGTTGAGCAAGATGCTCAACCTGGCACTCGACGGTATCACCTCGTTCTCTGTCAAGCCCATCTATGGCATCATCTATCTGGGCATCGCATTTTTATTTGTTAGTCTGTGTATCGGTGTGTATGTGATACACGCCTTGGTGGCAGGTACTGCGGTACCCGGATGGTCTTCACTGATTCTCAGTATCTGGCTGGTGGGCGGTATCGTGCTCATTGCAGTGGGTGTCATCGGTGTTTACATTGGCAAGATTTACCGCGAAGTGAAGCGCAGGCCACTATACAACATCGCTGAAAGCCTGCTCAACTGAAGTCGGGTTTACAGCTATTCGTATAGTGTTGCCACTATCTTTCGCGGACCGCCATAGTCCCGGAATTCGCAAAGATAGATGCCCTGCCAGGTGCCCAGGTTGAGACGGCCGTTGGTGATGGGAATGGTAAGGCTCACCCCCAACAGTGAACATTTGGCGTGTGCAGGCATATCGTCACTCCCTTCGAGCACATGATTGTAGTAGGGCTCATTTTCACGAACTATGTGATTGAGTATTTTCTCCATGTCGGAACGCACATCAGGATCTGCATTCTCATTGATGCTCAGCGCGCAGGAAGTGTGTTTCACAAAAAGGTGAAGCAAACCTGTCTGAGGAAGCGGTGAGGGGAGATGAGTGATGATCTCAGGCGTGATGAGATGGCAGCCTCTGCGACGTGGGGAAAGCGAGAATTCCGTTTGTTTTATCATGAGTTGTTCTTTTGTTCCTTCTTCTCAATGGAGGATGTTGTAAGAAATGGAAGGATGCTGCTCTTGTAGCATCTTCTCCGCTTGATGACTTTCGGGTCCAGGGGTTTCCACTGCGAGAGTTCCTTGAAGTTGTCTTCCAGTTGCGGACCCGTTTCAGCACTGTCAAAGCCAAACTTGTTGAACATGGGGATAAGGTAGTCGAAAAACAGGGCGTTGACACCTCTTCCCTGATAGTCGGGGCGTACGGCGATGAGTAGCAGTTCCACCTGGTGCTCACGTTTCCAGCGTAGCGAGCGCAGCAGATGCCACCAACCTAAGGGGAACAGGCGACCTTTGCTCTTGCGCAGGGCATCTGACAGGCTGCCCATGGTCACAGCCACACCCACCATCTCGTGCTTGTCGTTGAATACTACGGGCACCAGCCGCAAATCCACCATCTTCAGATACTTGTCAACAAACTGGTCTATCTGTCTTTCCGTCAGTTCTGTATATCCGAAGAGGGGAGAGTATGCCTCGTTGAGCAATCGGAAGACCTGTCTGCCATAATCCTCTTTCTCTATCTGTCGGTGGGTCATGGTGGTGAGTTGCATGCCCATGGTATTGCGGCAGAACCTTGCCACACGGGCATATTTGTCGGGCACTGTAGGTGGTACTTTGACGTGTATCTGTACCCAGTCTGCTGCCTTCTCAAAGCCCAGACGGGTGAGGTGTTGCGGATAATAAGGCGGGTTGTAGATGGTATTTATCGAACTCACAAGGTCGAAATCCTCGATGAGCATCCCTTCCTTGTCGAAGTCGCAGATGCCCATGGGACCCAGCAGATGGGTCATGCCGCGCTCCTGTCCCCAATTTGCCACAGTCTTCATCAGCGCCTCAGACACACGCGGGTCGTCAATAAACTCCAGCATGCCGAACCTTACGTTCTTTTCGTTCCACTTGCTGTTGGCAGCATGGTTGACGATGGCTGCCACACGCCCCACCGCATGTCCCTGTTCGTCATAAGCTACAAATGCTTGTATGTCTGAGATTTCCATTCCCGCATTTTGTTTGGCGTCAAAAGTGGAACGGATGTCCAAGTCCAAATCGGGTACATAACAATCGTTACCTTTATATAAATGCCGCGGCAGTCTGATGAAATCATCCATCTCCTTTCGCGTCACTACCTTTTTGACTTGTATATTGTTCATGGTATTAGATTTATCCATGCAAAGTTAGTCCAAAAGTTTCACATTCCAATGTTTTAAAAGGCACAAAAAGGCACCATTTTTTACTATCTTCTTGTTTTGAATACAATTATTTGCCGCAGATCTTCAATCCTATCCAGTGGGCAAACCATAGATTGACAATCATTATCAGTATCCCTAACGCACTCCATGCGATGAGTTCCGTAACGCTCATTGCCAACCAGATGCTGTAGAAGCCATAGGCAGCGTAGGGAAGTAGTATCAGAGAGGTGGCAAATCCCGGCACATAGCCCTTGACAATGACGGCTTGTGCTATGTGTACCAACAGATGGATGGAGAATGCCATAAACAAGGCCGACCATATCTCCATGGCGTATGCGCCGTCTGCAAGCACGTGGCATGTGAGCAAAAGAAGGACAACAAGTTCTTCCAATGCGGCTATGGAGAATGCCTTTGTGCTGAGACTGGAAAGGTGTATCAGCATCGGGCGCATCTTCGGAAATCTCGAAAGCAGCGATTCCCGATGTGTCAGCATCCACCGGTGCTGCACCATCATCTCCTCTGCATCATGCAGTATGAATATCAGGGGAAATGGAAGAACAAGATATAATATACTTAATGCGCTCATGGAAAATCTTTTGGTTTCATGCGTTTCAACAGATGGTCCCTTCCAAACGGAGCAGTTGGTATTTGGTGTCAATTCCTCCTCTGTAGCCTGTTATGGAGTGATTGCTGCCTATGACGCGGTGGCAGGGTACAAAGATGGAAATGGCATTGCTTCCTATGGCATTGGCAACGGCACGCACAGCCCTGGGATAACCTGTCTTTTGTGCCACATCACGGTATGAAAGGGTTGTCCCAAAAGGAATCTTGAGCAGTTCGTTCCAGACG